>JAZTWJ010000038.1:0-3039 GCA_045635785.1 Candidatus Flemingiibacterium sp. | reverse complement strand
AATTTCTTTTCCATTCTCAAAACTGAGTGCATCTATCGCACAAAACTCAAAACCTATGAGGAGGCGCGCCTCCTCATAGATGAATACATACAGTTCTACAACAACGAACGTATCCAACTCAAAACGAAACTGACTCCATTTGAAAAACGAAGTCAGTATGTTGCTTAAATTAATATTTCCTACCATAAGGGGCTTTTTGTACTGTCCGCACAATTTGGGGCAGTTCAAAGGAAGCCGAGGTTTTTTCTTGTTACCATAACGGCAGATAACGCAGATTCATCAGCACCACCGAAAGGATGCCGCAGAGGATGCCAAGCTTTTGCTTGGTGTTCAGCCTGTCGTGGAAAAAGAAGATGCCGATCAGACTCATAAAGACGGAGGATAATCCCGACAGGGTGGGGAACAGAAACGCGCCGTCGATCAATGCCTGACCGTACACATTCACCTTTTGAAATAAACAGAGCGCCAATCCCATGGACAGCGCAAAGGGAAGCATTCCCATACGGAAGCCGCCCGTATTTTTCGGCTTCTTTTCCAAACAAGCGGCGAATATGTACCAAAGAAGCAGAAATACGGCGCCGATCACATACATCAAAAACAGGAAGGTGTTGGCGGTGTCACCATTGCTTGCGGTGGAATATTGCACGCTGAACAGCTTGAGAAGGGTGCTTCCGATACCCGAGGCGATCATTGCCGTCAGAGAGAATGCGAACCATTTGCCGCTTACCTGCTTGTCATTGGCAGATTTTTTCATGGACAGCACCATCGAAGCCGCCAAAAATGCAATGGCGATCAGCTGGGGCAGATAAAGCTGTTCGTCAAGAAGCATCACGCAGGCGAAGGTGGAGATGAAGGTGGCACAGTTTGTGATCACCACCGTCAACGAAACGGGCCCCACGGACAGCGCCAGCGAATATAAAAGCTGGTATAACGCGGTGAAAATCGCTTGGGAGCCCGACCACAAAACGAGAGGCAGGGTGATCTCCCCAATGCCGAAAAGCAGCAGTACCCAAAGCGAAATGGCGAGAAAAAACAGAAAATTGAACAGCACGCTGTCCTGCACACTGCGGATGTAGCGTTTGCCCATCGCGCTTTGCAGGGTAGCTTTTGTACTACCGAGCAGTACCATGAGAAGGATCAGCAAAAATTGAAAAAGAGTACTCAAAAAATCATCCTTATCTGATTTGCGGCATCGGCAGTGCGGATACCACAAACACCGTGTTTTTTACTATTATAGCACATCTCTCATGCAAAATCAAGGGTGGCATGCGGATTTTTGCGGACCGTGAACGCATCCGCATAATTGTTTTCATCAAGTGAAATTTTCAAATGATACTTGCAAAAAATCGAATAATGTGATATAATACAGATAAATCTCCAAAAAAGCAGGTGCATTATGAAAGAACGTTTTGAAACCTTCACCGTTCGAATTGCAAGCATCAGCCGCAATGTACGGCGCATCAAAACCGATGCCATGGCAGAGTTTGACCTGCGCAGTCATCATGTATCCGTTCTATACTATATTTACCGAGAGGATGCTCTCACAGCAAAGGAACTGTGCGATCTCTGCGAGGAGGATAAGGCGAATATTTCCCGTTCCATCAAATATTTGGAGGAGCACGGATTCCTTTATTGCGAATCCAGCGCACGCAAACGCTATCTTGCCCCCCTCATGCTTACCGAGAAGGGTAAAACTGCCGGGAAACGCCTTGCCGAGAAGATCGATGAGGTACTGCATGCGGTGAGCGAGGGCGTTTCTGAGGAAGATCGCATCATTTTCTACCGTAGCTTGAAGCAGATATCTGACAATTTACAGCGTATCTGCGACAAGGACAAATAATGGAGCGCTTCCGCTGCCATTAGGCGTGACCGCGCTTTCGTCATCGAAAAAATCCGCTGTTCCGTCAAATACGAACAAAAACCGCCGCGCATTTGCGCGGCGGTTTGCTTATACATTCATAACAACGGGAAGGATCATGGGCTTGCGCTTGGTCTTTTGGTAGAGGAATTTTGAAAGATCGTCCTTGACGGAGGATTTCAGCTCGCCCCAATCGGTGACGTGATTGTCTAAACAATCCATCAGCGCATCTCTTGCAATGGTACGAACCTCATCCATCAGCTGCTCGGCTTCGCGGACATATACAAAGCCGCGGGATACAATATCGGGGCCGGAGATCAGCTCACGCGATTCAATATCCACCGTTGCAACCACCACGATGAGACCGTCCTGTGCAAGATGTCGGCGATCGCGCAGAACAATATTGCCCACATCGCCCACGCCGTAACCGTCCACAAGGATCTTACCCGAAGGAACCGTTCCGTTGAAACGGCAACCGTTTTTGTCGATTTCAAGCACCTTGCCGATCTCCGATACAAAAATGTGAGAGGGATCCATGCCCATCTCCTCGGCGAGCCGCTTGTGCGTGATCAAATGCCGCATTTCACCATGCACGGGCATGAAATATTTCGGCTTTGTCAGCGCGTGCATCAGCTTTAATTCCTCTTGGCAGGCGTGTCCCGATACATGCACATCCGCCAGCGCATCATACAGCACGGTCACATTCTTGCGGAAAAGCTCATTGATGATCTTACCGATCAGCTTTTCGTTGCCGGGAATGGGATTGGCGGAGATGATGACGAGATCGTTCGATCCCAGCTCTACCTTGTCGTGATCAGAGAAGGCCATGCGGTAGAGAGCGGACATGGGCTCGCCCTGGCTTCCCGTGGTGATGATGGTCAGCTGATCGTCCCGATACCGCTTGATCTCGTTGATGTCGATGAGCGTGCCGTCGGGGACAGTCATATAGCCAAGCTCGATGGCGGTTTTGACGATGTTGATCATGGAGCGGCCGGTGACAGCCACCTTGCGTCCATGGGCGGCGGAGGCGTTGATAATCTGCTGTACGCGGTAAACGTTTGAGGAGAAGGTTGCGATGATGACACGCTTGTCGGGATTCTGCACGAGAATGCCGTCAAGGGAGCGTCCCACCTTCTTTTCGGAGGGCGTATAGCCGGGGCGCTCCACGTTGGTGGATTCGC
>JAZTWJ010000037.1:0-27006 GCA_045635785.1 Candidatus Flemingiibacterium sp. | reverse complement strand
ACGGAAATGGTAAAGTATTATTTGTTCCGTGCAAGAAAAATCATCAGAGAGGGTATGAATATGGAAAGATTATACGGTGAAAAAAGCTATCGCCCCAATATTTTTGAGATTGATTTTTGGGGAACAAAAGCAGGAGATGATCGCGAATATCGTGATTTTCAGAGAAGAAAGATCAAAGGAAATATTTTGCTCGCAGCATATTATAGTCCGGTAACTATCCAAGAAATTAGCATCGAACTCGGCGTTACGCTTCCTTATCTTGAGGACGAAATAAAATTACTCGTTGATCGTCAATATCTTGTCTGCAATAACGGAAAGTATCTGACCAACATTCCGATTTTCACACTTGATTGTACCAAAACCATCGATGGAAAACTGAAAGAGCTTATCGAGGAAAGTGTACAAAAGATTATTGCTGTAACGGATGAGTTTGATGTGCGCTTTGGGAACAGATTTGAAAACACAAATCTCGCACATTGGCAAAAGCTCCTATTGTGCTTACATTATTCATTGATTGATACAGAAAACGATCTTGAAAAGAATTACGGGGAATTGCCGAAAGATGGTCCGTATTCACTCGTAAATGGTGGCGGCGGACACGGTATTATTTGGGGCAGAAGTAACGAAAATGTTGTTGAAGATAAACTACCAAGAGGTATTCAAGGTATTTATAATGGTTGTCCTGCGAGTGATAAACGTGGAAGTGTTATAGCCATGAATTTCAGACAAACACTTAACGCACAGCACTTTGAAGGTCAAATGATCGATTCCGTTGTATGCACAGCGGTAGATTGCTTTGAATATTTACCGAAGGATTGGCAAAAAGTCCTGAACGATCTTCATTATGCCAAGGATGGCAAGGCGAATTTTACTGTATGGTCGAATAAAGAATACGATGAACTTCAGCAGATTCTTAATGAGTGTATTTCTATTGTTTCTGATTTGAACAGAAAAACTGCTGAGATTGTTGCAAATATAACTGCGGATCTTGCTCCTTCACATATCCGCAAAATTGCTGAGTATGTGGGTGCATTTGTTTACCGCTTCTATTCAATAGACAAATTAGTTAGTAAGCTGTTTGAAATGGATTGGATAAAAGCGGTTGGAGATAATGAAAAACCTGCCGTTTGTGTTATAAGGAATTAAATTTAACCACCGCCGAGAGTACCTGTTGGTCACTCTCAGCGGTGATTTTAAGTATCAATTCGATTAACTATAGTAAAAAACAAATCCGAACCAATTTCGATTTACGAAATCGTTCGGATTTGTTACGTTTGGTGACCCGTACGGGAATCGAACCCATGTTTTCGCCTTGAGAGGGCGACGTCTTAGCCGCTTGACCAACAGGCCTTGTCTTTTGGACGAAGATATTATATCACATTCCGAGGCGTTTGTCAAGGACTTTTTCAAAAAATATTGAATTATTTCCGCCCATACTGCTCATATACGATCAGCTCCACCAATCATGTCGGTGGAGCTGATTTTTGCTAAACAATTATCTTGCCTTGGTGCTGATTTCGATCAGCGCCTTGCCGAGGAATTCGTCAAAGCTCATGACGCCGAGATCGCCTTCCTTACGGGAACGTACCGCAACACTGCCTGCATTCTTTTCGTTATCGCCGATAACCAGCATATAGGGGATCTTTTCAAGCTGTGCGGAGCGGATCTTGTAGCCAATCTTTTCGTTGCGCTCGTCGAGGAAGGTGCGGATGCCCGCCGCTTCCAACTTCGCATTGAGTGCTTCCGCATACTCGTGCTGATCGTAGCCGATGGGAAGAATCGCAATCTGTGTCGGAGCCAACCACATGGGGAATGCGCCTGCATATTTTTCGATTAGCAGAGCGAGCGTGCGCTCGTAGCAGCCCACAGAGGTGCGATGGATGATATAGGGGCGACGCTTCTGACCGTCCGCGTCGATATATTCCATGCCGAACTTTGCAGCGAGAAGCTGGTCGATTTGAATGGTGATCAGCGTATCTTCCTTGCCGTGAACATTCTTGATCTGAATGTCAAGCTTCGGTCCGTAGAAAGCCGCCTCGCCGATGCCGATAGCATACTTGATGCCCAGATTGTCGAGGATCTTTTTCATCGCATCCTGCGCTTCCGCCCACTGCTCGTCGGTGCCTTCATATTTGTCGCGGTTGTTCGGATCCCACTGGGAGAAGCGATAGGAAACATCCTCGCCAAGACCAAGTGTATCCAGCGTATATTTAGCAAGCTCAACACAGCCGCGGAATTCTTCTTCCAACTGCTCGGGACGGATGATGAGATGTCCCTCGGAGATGGTGAACTGACGCACACGAATCAAGCCATGCATTTCGCCGCTTTCCTCGTTGCGGAACAGCGTGGAGGTTTCACCAAGACGCATGGGAAGATCGCGGTAGGAGCGCTGACGGTTTAAAAACACCTGATATTGGAAGGGGCAGGTCATGGGACGGAGTGCAAAGACTTCCTTGTCCTTTTCCTCATCGCCCAGGACAAACATGCCGTCCTTGTAATGATCCCAGTGACCGGAAATTTTGTAAAGGTCGGATTTTGCCATGAGCGGCGTTTTTGTCAGCAGATAGCCGCGCTTCTGCTCCTCATCCTCGATCCATCTTTGGAGAAGCTGAATGAGACGTGCGCCCTTGGGAAGCATGATCGGCAGACCTTGACCGATCACATCCACGGTGGTGAACAGCTCCAGCTCGCGTCCGAGCTTGTTGTGGTCGCGCTTCTTTGCTTCTTCCACCTGCGCGAGATGCTCCTTGAGCATATCCTTTGCAGGGAACGCGACACCGTAAATACGCTGCAGCTGCTTGTTGTTCTGATCGCCCTTCCAATAAGCGCCGGTGCATTGAATCAGCTTGAGTGCCTTCACAGCGCCGGTGGAGAACAGGTGCGGACCTGCGCAGAGATCGGTGAATTCGCCCTGCTTGTAGAAGGAGATCTCCTCGCCCTCGGGAAGCTCCTCGATGAGCTGAATCTTATAGGGCTCGTCCTTTTCGTTCATCAGCTTCACAGCCTCATCACGGGGCAGGGTGAAGCGTTCGATGAGCAGATTTTCCTTGACGATCTTCTGCATTTCCGATTCGATGGTGGACAGAATTTCGGGCGCGAATGCCACCTCGCTGTCGATGTCATAATAGAAGCCGGTTTCGATCGCGGGACCGATGGTCAGCTTTGCGGCGGGATAGAGGCGCTTCACTGCCTGCGCGAGAATATGGGAAGCGGTGTGCCAGAAAACATGCTTGCCTTCCTTGTCTGCAAAGGTGAGGATCTTCACCTCGCTGTCGCCGGTCAGCTCATAGGAGAGGGCACGAACCTCGCCGTTCACCAGTGCGGCGATGGAGGAGCGGTCGGTCAGCTCCAGACTTTTTGCCGCCTCGTATACGGTGACGGGGGCATCGAATGCGGCGGATGCGCCGTTTTCAAATTTGATATTCATAAAAGAATCCTTCCTTTCATCCCTCGGAAAACAAAAACACCCCGAGGGCATAATAAAATTATGATCCCTTCGGGGTGAGAAAATTCCCACGGTTCCACCCGATTTTTTCACTCTGTCTCGGGGCTTTGACCCCCATCCGTGTAACGTCGGAGCACGTTGCGCCATTTCCTGCGCACAGCCTTCAAATTGAATGGAAATTCAATGAAAACGGCGGTAAAAAGCCGATTCTTCTGCCAAGTCTCTCCCAGCAAATGAGACTCTCTCTGTATGCAGACAAAAGCGGCGGATCCGTTCAGCCTTTATACTTATTATACACCAAGTTGACTTGTTTGTCAAGAAAAATAAGAATAAAACTTATCATATTTTTTCGCGTATACGCTTGCTTTTTTCACAATTTTTGGTATATAATATAAATAGGATGCTGTTTGCTGCACATTGCTCGACTAGGAGGGTATATATATGAACAATCAACCGGAAACCAAGCCGCTTTATGCCTCGGAGCTGGCGGACATCGTTGCCGCCCAGCGCGAATTTTTCGCCACGGGCAAAACACGCGATATTGCCTTTCGCCGTCAGCTGCTGATCAATCTCAGAATCATGCTCCGTGACAATGAGGGGCTGATTCTGGAAGCCCTCCGTGCGGATCTTGGAAAATCTCACAGAGAAGGCTATCTCACCGAGATCGGGATGGTGGAGCAGGAACTGAACCATACGCTGCGCTTTCTCAAGGTGTGGAGCGCGCCAAAATCTGTGCCGACACCCTTTTATCTCTTTCCGGCATCCGGTGAGCGCATTCCCCATCCACGTGGGCTGACCATGATCTTTGCGCCGTGGAATTATCCCTTCCAGCTGGCGATGATCCCTCTGATTTCTTCCATAGCTGCAGGGAACTGCACCATTCTCAAGCTTTCCGAGCATTCGCCCCACACATCCAAATTGATGATGGAGCTGATCGACAAATATTTCGATTGCGAATACATCGCCGCCTACATGGACAGCTTTGAGGCGGTGAAAGCCATTCGCCACGAAAAATTCGGACTGATCTTCTACACCGGAGGCTCCACGGTGGCGCGCATGATCTGCAAAGCCGCCGCCGCACAGCTCACCCCCGTGGTGTTGGAGCTTGGCGGAAAATCTCCCTGCATTGTGGATAAAACCGCCAATCTTCGCCTTGCCGCACGCCGCATCGTCATGGGAAAGCTCATCAACGCGGGGCAAACCTGCGTTGCCCCCGATTATCTCTACGTGGACAGCAGTGTGAAGGAGGAGCTTCTCGGTTACATCAAGGAGTATCACGAGCGTGCCTGCTCGCTTTCTCCCTGCGAGAATAAATTTTATCCGAAGATCATCAACAAAATGCACTTTGAACGGCTCAAAAATTATCTTGGCGACGGCACCATTCTGATGGGTGGAGAGGTGAGCGAGGAGCGTAGCCGCATCTCGCTGACGCTGATGGAGAAGATCAACAAAAATTCCAAGCTGATGAGCGAGGAGATCTTTGGCCCCATTCTGCCCGTATTTGAGTTCAATGACATCAACATTGTCATCCATACGCTGAAAAAACGTCCGAATCCGCTGGCGCTCTATCTGTTCACCAAAAGCAAGGAGACAAGGCGTAATGTGCTGACAAATCTCGATTTTGGCTGCGGCTGTGTCAATGACACCCTTCTGCAGATGGCGAATCCCCATTTGCCCTTTGGCGGCGTGGGAGAAAGCGGATACGGCAGATATCACGGGAAGGCGGGCTTTGATACCTTCAGCACGGAGTCGTCGGTACTGCTGACATCGCCGCGCATGGATTTCAATCCCTTCCGCTATCCGCCCTTTGACGATTCCTATGCAATTCCCAAAATTCTTCTGCGGTATTTCACCTGAATCCACGGGATTTTTCTCGAATTTCTGAAAAATTTAGCATTTTTTGTTGCAATCGGCATGCATCTGTGATATAATGAAGTATATTATATATGCAGTTGAAAAGCATGGGCTTGCATTGACAGCCCTCTAAAAGGGAAGAAAGGTAGCTTTTGTCGCGGCAAAAGCCATGGTCGTAATAATGATTAACATAGCAATACTCGGTTTCGGCGTGGTCGGAAGCGGAACAGCGGAGGTTCTCACGCAGAACGCGGCGCTCATTTCCGAGCGCGTAGGCGAAGAAATTAACATCAAATATATTCTGGATCTCCGCGATTTTCCCGATAGCCCCTTCGCGGACAAGATCGTACATGACATCAACGTGATTCTGCGCGATCCCGAGGTGAAGATCTGTGCGGAGCTGATGGGCGGCGCCCATCCCGCATTCGAATTTTCCGCTGAGGCGATGAAGGCGGGTAAGAGCGTTGTTACCTCCAATAAGGAAGTGGTTGCAACCTTCGGTCCGGAGCTGCTCCAAATCGCCGCCGAAAATGGCGTGCGCTATTTGTTTGAAGCCAGCGTGGGCGGCGGTATTCCCGTCATCCATCCCATCGGCTCCTGCCTCACGGCGAACGATATTTCCGAGGTGGACGGTATTCTCAACGGCACCACCAACTATATTCTCACGCAGATGATCGGACAGAGCAAGAATTTTGATACTGCACTTGCGGAGGCGCAGGAAAAGGGTTATGCCGAGCGCGATCCTTCCGCAGATGTGGACGGCATTGACACCTGCCGCAAGATCGCCATTCTCTCTGCCATTGCTTTCGGAAAGCTGGTTCCGCCGGAGAAGATTGCCACCGAAGGCATTCGCGGCGTAACCCTTCGCGATGTGGAAAATGCAAAAAAATTCGGTGCATCCATCAAGCTCATCGGAAAAGCGGAGCGTGTGGACGGCAAGATCTGTGCAACCGTCGGTCCGATGCTGGTGCCGTATTCCAATCCGCTTTCCAATATCAGCGATGTTTATAACGGCATTCTCGTCAACGGCAACGCCATCGGCGATGTGATGTTCTACGGACGTGGCGCGGGCAAGCTTCCCACGGCAAGCGCGGTTGTCTCCGACATCATCGAAATCGCCGCTTATCTTGACCATCCGAACGCGGTCAACGTTTGGGAGCGCTTAGGTGATGCGGAGCTGATGCCTGCGGACAAGCTCAAATCCCGTTTCTATCTGCGCTTTGACAAGAAGCCAAATCATTGCCTGTGCATGTTAGATGCAACCGTTTTGGAGGATAGCGAGGACGGCTATGCGGTCATCACCGGCGAGGTCAATCTTTTGGAGATCGGCATCACCCTTTCCGAAAAATGCACCGTGATGCGCGTGCTGTAATTCGTAAGATAAGAAAAAGTCCCTGCACCTTTTTGGATGCAGGGACTTTCTTGTTGTTATCTGTTTTCCTTATTGATGGCTTCCCAAATGCCGTTGAGATAAACAGCACCCAGTGCGCGGTCGTAAAGACCGTAGCCCGGTCTTCCGGTTTCGCCCCAGATCATTCTGCCGTGGTCGGGACGGATGTATCCGTCGAAATCCACATCCCATGCAGCCTTCAGGATCTCGTACATGTCGAGAGAGCCGTCTTCGCTGCGATGGCCGGTCTCGTTGAAGTCGCGGGGACCGGTGATCTTGATGTTGCGTGCGTGCAGGAAGTGGATGCGCTTCATGCCACCGAAATGGCGGATCATATCCACAACGTTGTTGGTGGATGCTACGCCCAGCGAACCGGTGCAGAAGGTCAGACCGTTGCATTCGCTGTCAACCAGCTTTACAAAGCGTTCCAGATTCTTTGCGTTAGTGATAACGCGCGGCAAACCGAAGATGCCCCACGGCGGATCGTCCGGATGAATTGCCATTTTGATGCCGCTCTCCTCGCAGACGGGAATGATTCCTTCAAGGAAGTAGCGCATGTTGTTCCAGAGCTTTTCCTCGTCCACCGATTTGTATTCGGCGAGCAGGGCGCGCAGACCGTCCTGGGTGTAGCTTTCATCCCAGCCGGGCAGCGACAGCTTCTTGGTGTTGGGGTCCATTGCAAGAACTTCCTCGTCACGGTAGATCAGGCAGGTGGAGCCGTCGCAGTTTTTGTGAGACAGATCCGAGCGCAGCCAGTCAAAAACGGGCATGAAGTTATAGCAAATGACTTTGACGCCGGCGTCAGCCAGCTTTTTGATGTTGCGGCGGTAAACCTCGATGTATTCGTCGCGGGACGGCTTGCCGAGCTTAATATCCTCGTGAACCGGCACACTTTCGACCACTTCGAAGGCAAGATTGTGGGCATTTGCCGCATTTTTTACCTTCGCAATGCTTTCGGCGCTCCACTCTTTACCGGGCGGTACGTCGTAAACAGCCGATACAATGCCGGTCATGCCGGGGATCTGCGAGATGTACTCGAGACTAACCGGATCGCCGTCACCGTAATGGCGGAAGGTCATTTTCATTTCCTTCATTGAGTATTCCTCCTTATATAAGTATACATTATAATCATACAGGATTTTGCGCGATTTGTCAAGAAAAAATCCACTCTGTTATGGGGGAAATTATCGGTTTTGAATCGTTTTCGCTAACGGACAGAGCGAAAGTCGGTAAACACCCATTTCCCGTTCACATACTCAAAGGGGAATTCGTATGTTTCACTGCCGATAACCTTACCCTCTGCGTCAAGCGTATTCGGGATGCTGTAATCAAGTATCTCCACCGTCACGGTGAGGATCAGGGATGTTTTTGACGTTTGGCGCACGGAGTACGTTTCCGCGCCCTTGCCGATGTCGGTGCCTCGCGCCGCGTCAAGAGCGTATAGCTTTCCGTCACGTTCAATATATTGCGGATAGGCGGCATCGCCTGCAAGCAGTCTATCTACAATCGGGATCGCAAACAGATCTTCCAAATGATTTCGAAAATCCACCATCAGCGGAAAGCGGTTCACTCTGGCATACGGCATACCGTCCACTTCCACCGTGTCACTGTAATCGCAAGGAAGCGTCAGGACATCAAACCACGAATACGCCTCACTTGCCCGATGATAGGCTTCGATGACGGATTCATCGGCGGGAATTTTCGGCGCGCCGCATGACGCAAGCAAGCATGCCGAAAGCATGGCAAGCATAAGGAAAATAAGGAGTTTTTTCATTCGGATCAATCCTTTCGATTAAAGTGGAATTTGATGCGATTCCTTTGGATGACAGAACCCATGTGGCTATCTTTATTTTATCATGATATAAGGAAATTGTCAATGGAAGTTATGCGGATTTTGATAAAGAAAAGGAGAGATACGCAAAAACGATCTCTCCTTTGATAATTATGCGGTTTTGGATGCAGGTGCTGTGTCTCTTTGCTTTCTCTGGATATACTGCCAGATGAACACGAGGAATACAAGTCCGATACCAACCACGTCCGTGATCGGGTTCGGGTCGATGAGCAGTAATCCGCCCACAATGGATAGAATACGCTGTATGATGTCCATACGCATGAAGATCCAGCCTTCCAAACCTGCCGATACACCGAAGATGCCGACGAGCGAGGTGATGACGATCAGTACCACCTGCAGAGGACTGCTCACGTCGATGAATAGCATGGAGGGGTTCAGCGCAAATGCGTAAGGAACGATGAAGGCGGCAATTGCCAGCTTGGTGGCTGTCAATGCAGTCTTGATGGGGTTCGCTTGCGCGATCGCCGCGCCCGCATAGGCGGCAAGAGCCACAGGCGGCGTTAAGTCAGCTACGATTCCGAAATAGAATACGAAGAAATGTGCCGCCACGATCGGAACGCCCATACGCACAAGGATCGGCGCACAGGTGGCTGCCATGATGCAGTAGTTTGCAGTGGTCGGCACGCCCATGCCGAGAACGATACAGCAGATCATGGTGAGGAACAGTGCGATGATGACTTGACTGCCTGCGATGGCGACGATTCCGTTGATGATGATATTGGCAAGGCCGGTCATGGTGATGATACCGGCGATGATTCCTGCGATGCCGCATGCCGCCGCAACGGAAATGGTGCCCTGACCACCCGCCGCCAGCGCTTCCAGAATGCGCTTCGGTGTGATGCGGTTATCCTTGTTGAAAATACTTACAAGAATGGTTGCCACGATGGCAATCGCCGCGGAATACTGAATGGTAAAGGAGTTGGAGGTGACAAGATAGATCAGCAATGCCAAGGGAAGAAGCAGATAGATCTTTTTGACAAGATGCTTGAACTTTGGCAGCTCGTTGCGCGGAATGCCGCGAAGTCCTAACTTCTTCGCCTCCAGATGGACGGTGATGAAGATGCCCGCAAAATAAAGCAGAGTGGGAAGAATTGCCTTTGTGATGATACTGCTGTAGGGCACGGAGATAATATCTGCCATGAGGAAGGCGGCGGCGCCCATGATGGGAGGCATGATCTGACCGCCCGTAGACGCTGCGGCTTCTGCGGCTGCGGCGAATTCGGGCTTGTACCCCGTGCGCTTCATCAGCGGAATGGTGATGGAACCGCTTCCTACAGTGTTTGCAACGGAGGAACCGGAAACCATGCCCTCCAGCGCACTGGAAACCACCGCAACCTTAGCGGGACCGCCGGAGAATCCGCCCACGACCGCATTTGCGGCTTGGATGAAGAAATCCGCGATGCCGGTGCGTTCCAAAAATGCGCCGAAGATGATAAAGACAACGATAAACTTGGAGCAGGTATTGATCGGCGTGGAGAGAATGCCCTCTTTGGAATAAAACAGCGCACGCACGAGATAATTCAATCTGCCGCTGAAGGTGGGATTGTTGAGTCCGAAGAACAGCGCATACAAAATGAACGCGCCTGCCACAACAAGAATCGGAAGACCGACGCTTCGTCTGCAAAGCTCCGCCAGAGCGATAATGCCGATCACGCCGATGACGATCTGATAGGATGCAAATTTGGAGCCCTGCTGGATGATGGTCATGGCATTGAAGGTGAAATATAAGAAGGAGGCGGTGCCTGCGACCATCAGCAGAATGTCATACCACGGAATGTAGTTGACCTTTTGCATGCCTTTTTTTGCCGGAAAAACCAGATAACCCATCAGAACGATCAATCCGACAAAGGATGTGAGGCGAATTTCCTCAAGCCATGTGGTAAACAGCGTGACGTAAATGCAGAAAATCGAGAACAGAGCCAATATGATGGTGATGGCAACCTTTGGCGCGCCTTCCCAGACACGCACATTGGATTCGCGGTCGTACTTTTTCATCACGGCATCAAGGGCGGCTTCGTCAACAGCGATTTCATCAACAGCAGCTTCTGTTGTCTGCAGCTCCTTTTCGGTTTCTTTTGGGGATGCCATAGAATAAAGTCTCCTTTCGATAAATACAAGCTGGGGTGTCGCATTGCGACACCCCATTGATCGCCTGTGTATTCAGTCTTAGTTGGTAGCTACAGTAACGCCCTTTTCAGCAAAGTACTTAGCAGCACCTGCATGGAAGGGAGCGGTCATGCCCGCGGTTGCGTTCTCGATGGAAAGCTCAGCGCCCTTTGCATTTTCAGCGGTGATCGCTTCTACATTATCAAAGATAGACTTGGTAATGTTGTAAACGGTGGTTTCATCGAGATCTGCGGAAACGATGAGGGTTGCCTTTACTGCAACGGTCTTAACATCCGTATCGGTGCCATTGTAGGTGCCTGCGGGAATGGTGTACTCGGTGTAGTAGGGGCAGTTTGCCATAACGGTTTCAGCGATCTTGCCGTCAATCGGAACGAGGTAAGCGTTCGAGGTGGTGACAAGCTCGGTGATTGCGGGTGTGGGAGGACCTGCAACGATGAACGCAGCGTCGATCTTGCCGTCCTTAAGAGCCTCGGTGCTGTCGTTGAAGCTCTGATACTGTGCCTTGATGTCGGTTTCCGTCAGACCGGCAGCGGTGAGCACGTCGATCGCGTTGAAGTAAACACCGGAGCCGGGAGCGCCGATGGAAACGGACTTGCCCTTCAGATCTGCAACGCTCTTGATGGAGGGATCCATGGTGATGAGCTGTACGCATTCTGCATAAAGGCCGCCGATAACGCGGAAGGAATCAACCTTGCCATCCTCAGCGAAGGTGTTGGTGCCTGCCCAAGCGTAAGCCATTACGTCGGACTGAACGGTGCCCATCTGGTAGTCACCGGCATCAATACCCTGAATGTTTGCCTTGGAGCCGTCGGTGGAGACCGGAACAGCGTCAACGCTTGCATTGTTTGTGATATACTGGCAGAGTACACCGCCAAAAGCGTAATAGGTGCCGCCGGTGCCGCCGGTACCCATGGTGAGCTTTGTACCGCCACATGCGGTGATGCTCATAAGGCAGATGAGTGCGATCATAACGATCGCGAGAATTCTCTTAGTCATGATAGACCTCCTATTAAATTAAATGACGACTAAATACATATATTATTATACCTTATAAATCAAAATTTTTCAAGTCTTTTTTTGTATTTTTTTGATAAAAAGCTATAATTGTTGTAAAAAACCTTCCAAAAGCCACAAAAAGGGATCCGCTTGGGCGTAGAAGCGGGCTGATTGTGATAAATAGCTGCGAGATCTCTGCGGTCAGATGGATCATCCTAACATGAAAAAGATCTCCGATGCAGGCATCGGAGATCAGAGGATTACATTTTTTTCAGCGCCTGTTCGATGTCGGCGATGATGTCCGAGACATCCTCAATACCAACGGAGAGGCGGATGAGGTCGGGCAGAACACCCGCTTCCTCAAGCTGTACATCCGTCATCTGACGATGGGTGGTGGATGCGGGATGCAGCAGGCAGGTGCGCACATCGGCAACATGGGTGACGATAGCGCCGAGCTTCAGGCTGTCCATGAACTTGGTGGCAGCCGCGCGTCCGCCCTTCACGCCGAAGGAAATGACGCCCGAGGAGCCGTTCGGCAGATATTTTTGCGCCAACTCATAATAACGGTTGGACTTGAGCCCGGGGTAGTTGACCCATGTCACGTTCTCGTTGGTTTCAAGGAATTCAGCTACAGCCTGCGCATTTTCGCAGTGACGCTTTACTCGCAGTGCCAGCGTTTCCAACCCAAGGTTAAGTAAGAATGCATTCTGCGGCGACTGAATGGAGCCGAGGTCACGCATGAGCTGTGCAGTTGCTTTTGTAATGTAGCCCGCCTTGCCAAAATCCTTGGCATAGGTGACGCCGTGGTAGGAATCATCGGGTGTGCAAAGTCCGGGATATTTGTCCGCATGTGCCATCCAGTCAAAATTGCCCGAATCAACGATGCAGCCGCCGACAGCGGTGGCATGGCCATCCATGTACTTGGTAGTCGAATGGATGACAATATCTGCGCCGAATTCAAAGGGACGGCAGTTGATGGGAGTGGGGAAGGTGTTGTCCACGATGAGCGGCACGCCGTGTGCATGCGCTTGGCGCGCGAACTTTTCGAAATCCAGCACAATCAATGCAGGATTGGCAAGTGTCTCGGCAAATACCGCCTTGGTGTTAGGCTTGAATGCTGCCGCCAGCTCTTCCTCGGAAACATCCGGAGAAAGGAAGGTGGTATCAATGCCCATGCGCTTCATGGTGACAGCGATGAGATTGAAGCTGCCGCCGTAAATGGCGGAGGAAGCGACAATATGGTCGCCTGCACCGAGGATATTGAACAGCGAGAAGAAAGTCGCTGCCTGACCGGAGGAGGTCAGCATGGCAGCAACGCCGCCTTCGAGGGCGCAGATTTTTGCCGCAACCGCATCGTTGGTGGGATTTTGCAGACGGGTATAGAAGTAGCCGCTTTCGGACAGATCAAATAGTCTGCCCATTTGCTCACTGGATTCATATTTGAAGGTGGTGGATTGTACAATGGGCAGAACGCGAGGTTCGCCGTTGCCGGGATTGTAGCCCGCCTGTACACAGTTGGTATTGATTTTGTAGGACATGGTTAGTCTCTCCTCCTTGATCATTCTATTTGCCGGGAAATTCTTGATTGGTTGATGGCAATGGTTTTCGCCGCAGCGAAAGTTACCTTTCCGTCCTTTTGTGACGAATCATTTGAAAAGCGTTATTTTTGGGGTTTATAGCCATCCTTCAGCGTGACAACGCGGTTGAATGTGTTCGCATTTTTGGTGTCCTTGCAGAAGTAGCCGACGCGCACAAATTGGAACTTCTCACCGGGCTTTGCATCTGCCAGCGAGGGTTCAAGCTTTGCGCCTTTCAGCTTGACGGCGGAATCGGGATTGAGATAATCGGTAAATTCCTTGTCATCCGGCTTCTTGGAGGGATCCTCCAGCGTCAGCAGATTGCTGTAGAGAATCACATCGGCATCCACGGTATTTTCGGTGGAAAGCCAATGAATGGTACCCTTGATCTTGCGACCGTCCACAGGGTTGCCGTTACCGGTTTCGAGATCGGCGGTGGCATGAATCTCCTTGATGGAGCCGTCTGCATTCTTGACGATTTCTCCGCACTTGATGATATACGCGCCCATGAGACGAACCTCGCCGTCGGGCTTCAGGCGGAAGAACTTGGGCGGCGGAACCTCGGCGAAATCCTCTGCGTCAATGTAAAGCTCCTTGGTGAACTTCACATCGCGGGTTCCCATTTCGGGCTTCTGCGGATGATTGGGCAGAGCAAAGGTTTCCACCTTATCAGCGGGGTAATTGTCGATGATCACCTTGATGGGATCGAGGATCGCCACGCGACGGGGTGCGGTTTCGTTCAGCTCATCGCGGATGCAGGCTTCGAGCAAACGGATGTCAACAAGGCTGTCAGCCTTTGCAACGCCGATTCTGCTGCAAAAATCCACGATGGACGCGCCTGTGTAGCCCTTGCGACGCATACCGCAGAGGGTGGGCATACGGGGATCATCCCAGCCGTCCACTTTGCCGCTTTCGACCAGCCCGCGCAGGAATCGCTTGGAAAGCACGGTGTTGGTAATGTTCAGTCGTGCGAACTCAATCTGACGGGGCGTGTGCGGCACGCTGACGTTTTCGATAACCCAGTTGTAAAGCGGGCGATGAATTTCAAACTCCAGCGAGCAGAGCGAATGGGTGATGCCCTCCAGTGCATCCTGAATGGGATGCGCGAAATCATAAGTGGGATAGATGCACCATTTGTCGCCGTGGCGATGGTGATGGATGTGCTTGATGCGGTAGATGACGGGGTCGCGCATCCAGAAGTTGCCCGATGCAAGGTCAATCTTTGCGCGCAGAGTATATCTGCCGTCGGGAAATTCGCCTGCTCTCATGCGCCGGAACAGATCGAGGGATTCCTCTATGGGGCGATCACGCCACGGAGATTTTGCGGGATTCTGCAAATCTCCGCGGTACTCATCCATCTGATCGGCGGAAAGCTCGCATACATAAGCAAGCCCTTTCTCTATAAGCTCTATCGCATATTCGTAGTCCTTTTCGAAATAATCGGAGCCGTAGAAGAAGCGGTCATCCCAGTCAAAGCCGAGCCAATGAATGTCCTCCTTGATGGCATCGACGTATTCGGTGTCCTCTTTGGCGGGATTGGTGTCATCCATGCGGAGATTGCACAGGCCGCCGTACTTTTTTGCGGTGCCGAAGTCAATGGCAAGTGCCTTGCAGTGACCGATGTGCAGATATCCGTTGGGTTCCGGCGGAAAACGGGTGTGAACGGTTTCCGTTTTGCCGGCGGCAATGTCCTCATTGATAAATTCTTCGATAAAATTGGAAGCTTCAATAGCCATGATGTTTGTCCTTTCCTTCGTTTGAGTCACAGACTTATGATAAGCTCTCGGCGAATGCTTTTACGCGGGCGATCGTGCGATCGGCGCCGAGAATCTGCATAACCGTGTAAAGATCCGGCGAATTGGTGCGTCCCGTAACTGCCAGACGGATGAAGCCGCTGACATCTGCAACGCTGCCCTTGAATGCGGTGGGATCTGCCATGTATGCCTTCATATCGGAAGCAAATCCGCAGGCTTCTGTCACCGCCTTGATTTTATCGAACCACGCATTCGCGTCGTCGGCGAAATTGAAGGATGCGAGGAAGCCGGCAAGCGCCGTTTTCACATCTTCCTTGTCAAACTGCTCGGGAAGGCTTTCGGTGACTTCGAAATATTCATCGTAGAAGAAGCCCATGTATGCCTTGACCTCGCCCCATCTGCCGATGTCCTTGCGGGGCTTTTTGCCGCCGCGTCCGATGGCGAATACCGCCTTTGCCATGTCGGGATTTGCCGCCAGCTTTTTCGCAAAGTCTGCGTCGTACAGCTTCGCCCATTCGAGCACACCCTCGTAAACCTCATCGGCGGTCATTCTCGAGATGACGTTTTTAGAAATGTCGTTTAGCTTGTCCATGTCAAACAGCGATCCGGAAACGGCCATTTTTTTGGTGGTGAACTTGAAATCGTCAATCGGTGCTGTGGGATTTGCCAGTCGCCACTCCTCAAAATTGGAGTTGAGAAGGGTGATGAGATATTCGCGGGTGACGGCTGCGGGATAGCCCTGCTCGTGATAGAAGGTTGCCGCGAATTCGGGATCCTTGCGCTTGGAAATTTTGCGCTTGTTGCCGTTATCTAACTTCATTACCTGCGCGGTGTGACAGTATTTTGGCATCCTAAAGCCCAGCGCCTTGAACAGCTGAATATGGAAGGGCAGAGTGGACAGCCAGCTTTCGTCGCGGACAACATGGGTGGTGCCCATCAGATGATCATCCACCGCGTGTGCGAAGTGATAGGTGGGGATGCCGTCACTCTTCAGGATAACGTGGTCAATGTCGTTTTCGGTGACGTTGATATCGCCCTTGATCTCGTCCTTGAATTTGAAGTGATTCTCAAGGCTTCCCTCGGAGCGGAAGCGCAGAACGAAGGGAACGCCTTCCTTCAGCTTTTCTTCAATCTTTTCGATGGGGGCATCGCGCCAGATGGCAAATTCGCCGTAGTAGCCGGGATTTAATTTTCCCGCTTCCTGCTTTTCGCGGATGGCGGCAAGCTCCTCCTCGGTGCAAAAGCAGGGGTATGCCTTTCCCTCGCGGATGAGCTGCTTGGCGTAGGTCTGATAGATCTCCGCGCGCTCGGACTGACGGTAGGGACCGTAGGCGCCGTTGTCGCCGTCAATGACCGCACCCTCATCAAATTGCAAGCCGAAGCTTGCCAGCGTCTGAATGATCAGCGCCACACCGTTTTCCACGGTACGCTTGGCATCGGTATCCTCGATGCGCAGATAGAATACGCCGCCGCTGTTGTGGGCAAGGCGCTCATCCGTGAATGCGCCGTAAAGGTTGCCGAGATGCAGAAATCCGGTGGGGCTGGGAGCAAAGCGTGTGACCTTTGCGCCCTCGGGAAGCTGTCGTTTGGGATAGCGCGCTTCCATATCCTCCGGCAACGTTTTGATATTCGGATAAAGTAGATCTGCAAGATAATTGGTATCCATGGTTGATAACCCAATGCCCTCGCCGCGGCGAAAGCGACCTTTCTGCCCTTTTGGGCGTGGTATTCAAAGCTAATTATTTTATATGTTTCAAATAGAAATTTTCCGCCTTTTCGCGGGAAAGGGTGGTCGCGGAGCCATGCCCCGGCCAAACCTTGTAATCGCCATCCATCGAAGCCAAGCGTCTGAGCGACTGTGCCATCACCTGCTCATCGCCGCCGTATAGATCACAGCGTCCGATGGAGCCAAGAAACAGCGTGTCCCCCGTGATCAGATCGCCTCCCGCCTTGTAGCACACCGATCCCACCGTATGTCCCGGTGTGTGAAGCACTTCCAATGCGGTATTTCCGATGGTAAGCACATCTCCGTCCGACAGCAAAATTTCCGCGGGCTTTGGCGGCTCGCTCACACCTGCAAATTGCGCCATGTAGGTGAGATTCGGATGAAGCAGTGTCTGTGCTTCGAGGGTGTGGAGCGCAAGCGGCGCACCGGTAAGCGCCCGAAGCTCCTCAAGTGCCATCATGTGATCAAAATGGGCGTGCGTCAGCAGAATATAGCGGAGCGTGATGCCCTCGCTCTGACATTTTAGCAGGATCTGCGGCGCATCTCCGCCGGGATCCACCACGGCACCGATGCCCGTGGCTTCATCTTTCAGAAGGATGCAGTTTGCTTGCATATCGCCAAGAGGCAGGCAGAGAATTTTCATAGTGGTCGATTCCTTAAATATAATAATTCCTATATTATATAATTATATCACACTTCTTGCCGCTTGTCTACCTTTCAATCGTAAAATTTTGAAGGAAATACAGGGTTTTACTTGGCAGTTTTCATTCAATCCCGCGCGATTTTGTGAATTTGCATTCATTTTTGACAAACCTCTTGACATTCATGCCATTTGATGCTAAACTAAAGGTACCATATTATGTTTTGTTGGAAAGGATACTACGATCATGACACCTTTTGAAAACGTGAAGCAGTTGGCAGCCAATACGGTTCCTTCCATGCGTTGGGATGGCGTGGAGCCGCTTGCCGAGTGGCAGGAGCGCGCTCGCAAAAAGCTTGCAGAGCTGGTAGGACTTGACAAAATGATTCCCTGTGAGAAGAATCTCATCGTAGAATGGGAACGTGATGATTTCACATTCCGTGAAATCCGCTTCCGCTATGAAACCGAGCCTGGCTATTTTGTTCCCTGTCATATTTGGATCCCCAAGGGCATTGAAGGACCGACTCGCACCGTCATCTGTATGCAGGGCCATAGCAGAGGCATGCACATCTCCATGGGACGCAGTAAGTATCCGGGAGAGGGTGTCAGAGGCGACCGCGACTTCTGCGTGCGCGCCATCAAGGAAGGCTGCGTAGCCATTGCGCTGGAACAGCGTGATTTTGGCGAATGCGGCGGCAACGAAAAGGGCCCGCAGTGTACCGTTCCGTCCATGATCAATCTGCTCATCGGCAGAACCACCATCGGCGAGCGCGTTTGGGACGTTATGCGCCTGGTTGATCTTTTGCAGGAAGATGAGCTGTTCACTCCCATTGTTAAGGCGGATGACATTTATACCCTCGGCAATTCCGGTGGAGGCTCCGTTTCCACCTACTGCGGTGCTTTGGAAACACGTCTGGCAGGTACGGTTCCGTCCTGCGCGGTTTCGTCTTTTGCAGCATCCATCGGCGCAATGTCGCATTGCGCGTGCAACTATGTCCCCCATATTCTCAAATACCTTGATATGAGCGAGCTGCTTTGCATGACCGCACCGCGCAAGCTGGTGGTCGTCAACGGTCAGCTTGACAAAATCTTCCCCATCAAGGAAGCAACCGAAATGGTTGACATCGCAAGAAAGGCTTACGCCGCGGCAGGTGTTCCGCAGAACATCGCGCACGTTGTGGGCGAAGAAGGTCACCGCTTCTATGCGGACGGCGCATGGGCTGCGCTGAAGAAGATGGACTGAGGCTTTCGATCAATAAAAATCAACAGCGCACCGATGCCTTTGCATCGGGGCGCTTGCTGTTTATGTGAGATTTTCAGTCGCCGTCGAAGCCGGCATTAGGCATTGAGTGCTTCGACGTCGGTGATAAACTGCGCGGGGGCAATTTTGTTGACCGTATCGGCGGTGATGACGACGGTCTTCACATCCTTGCGGGAGGGGATCTCGTACATGATGTCGGTCATAATGCCTTCGATGATGGCACGCAGACCGCGTGCGCCCGTGCTTCGCTCGATGGCAAGTCGTGCAATGGCGCGGGTTGCGCTTTCATCAAAGATCAGCTCTGCGCCGTCCATGCCCACCAGCTTTTGATACTGCTTGACCAGCGCGTTCTTCGGCTCGGTGAGAATGCGAACCAGCGCGGTCTCATCAAGGCTGTCAAGGGATACGATGACGGGAAGTCTGCCCACCAGCTCGGGAATCAGACCGTATTTTACAATATCGTGGGGGGTGACATCCTTGAAAATGCCTGCCTCCAATTTTTCGTTCTGCTTCTTGATGTCGCTGGTGAAGCCCACAAGCTGACTGCCCTTGCGCTCGGAGATGAGATCCTCCAACTTGTCAAAGGCACCGCCGCAGATGAAAAGAATGTTTTCGGTGTTGATCTGGATGAACTCCTGATTGGGATGCTTGCGTCCGCCCTGCGGAGGCACATTGGAAACGGTGCCTTCCAATATTTTGAGCCACGCTTGCTGAACACCTTCGCCGGAAACATCGCGGGTAATGGAGCGATTTTCGCTCTTGCGAGAAATTTTGTCGATTTCATCAATGTAGATGATGCCGCGCTCGGCACGTTCAATATCGAAATCCGCCGCTTGAATGAGACGAAGCAGAATGTTTTCCACATCTTCGCCCACATAGCCGGCTTCGGTCAGTGTGGTGGCGTCGGCGATGGCGAAGGGAACCTTAAGTGCCTTTGCCAAGGTCTGCGCGAGATAGGTCTTTCCCACACCGGTGGATCCTAAAAGAAGCACATTACTCTTTTGAATCTCCACGTCCTCCACGGGCTTTGCCTCTGCCGGTCCGCGCTTTCTGCCACGCCTTGGAGAGCTTTTGGGAAGATTCAAAATACGCTTATAATGGTTATATACCGAAACGGCGAGAACCTTTTTTGCCGCATCCTGTCCGATGACATATTCGTCGAGCATCGCCTTGATTTCGGCGGGTTTCGGAAGGGTTGCAAGGGACAGCTCGCCGCTGTTTTCATCCTCGCTCAAGCGTTCTTCGTGATCGGAAATGATCTCGTTGCAGGCGTCGATGCAAAAGTTGCAGATGGTCGCACCCGTGGGAGAGGGAATGATAAAATCCACCTGCGATTCATCTCTGCCGCAGAAGGAGCAGGAGTGGGGCATATTACGATTGTTTTTGGTAGCCATGTTTATTCCTTTATTTTTCTCTCTTTGCAATAACTTTGTCAATCAGACCATAGCGGCATGCCTCGTCCGCGGTTAAGAAGTTGTCTCGGTTGGTATCCTTCTCAATCTGCTCTACGCTCTGACCGGTCACATCGGCGAGAATGGTGTTCATACGCTCGCGGATGCGGATGATATGATCAGCGTGGATCTTGATATCGGATGCCTGACCCTGCAGACCTCCGAGAAGGGGCTGGTGAATCATGATTTCGGAATTGGGCAGAGCCATGCGCTTGCCCTTTGCGCCTGCTGCCAACAAAAATGCGCCCATGCTGGCTGCCATGCCGATACAGATGGTGGAAACATCGCATTTGATGAAGTTCATGGTGTCATAGATCGCCATGCCTGCGGAAATGGATCCGCCGGGACTGTTGATATACAGGCTGATATCCTTGTCGGGATCCTGCGCCTCCAGAAACAGAAGCTGTGCTACCACAAGCGATGCGGTTTGATCGTTTACTTCGTCGGAAAGAAAAACAATGCGATCGTTGAGAAGGCGGGAATAGATATCATAGGAGCGTTCGCCGCGAACGGTTTGCTCAACCACCATTGGTACAAGTGCCATATAAATTACCTCCGTTTATAGTCAAATAGACTTGATTTTTGTGGAACGATATGGGCGACCGAAGGCCGCCCATATCGTGCTATTTCTAATTGAAAATCGGATTATTCCGCTTTTTCGTCAGCTTCTTCGGCTTTGGGAGCTTCCCATGCCTTTTCGGTTACAACAGCCTTCTCTTTGATGAGATCAACAGCCTTCTTAACGGAAACATCAGCAGTTACCATAGCGGTATCGACCATTTCCTTCACCTTGTCAAGCTCCATATTGTAAGCGGTGCTGATGCGGGTGAATTCTTCGTTGATTTCGTCATCGGTGGGAATGATTTTTTCCAATTCGACGATCTTTTCCAGAGCAAGACGGGTCTTTACCTGACGCTCAGCCTGGGGTGCCATCTGTGCTCTGAGTGCATCGAGATTCAAACCGGTGTACTGGAAGTAGGTCTTGAGGTCAAGGCCCTGCATGCGCAGACGGTTGTCGAAATCACGGACGAAGTTTTCGGTTTCTGCGTCGAACATAGGCTGAGGAATTTCAGCTTCCAACTTTTCGATGAGGGTGTTGATGATCTGTTCCTCAACTTCGCTGTCAGCGGTCTTTGCATATCTGTCCTCGATTTTTGCCTTAACATCAGCCTTATATTCAGCAAATGTATCAAATTCGGAAACATCCTTTGCGAATTCGTCATCCAGCTCGGGAAGCTCGTTGAACTTGATTTCGTGCAGCTTGCACTTAAAGACTGCGGGCTTGCCTGCCAGCTCCTTTGCATGATATTCCTCGGGGAAGGTATCATTTACGTCGAATTCGTCGCCGATGCTCTTGCCCACAATTTGCTCCTCAAAACCGGGAATAAACTGACCGGAGCCAAGGGTGAGGGTGTGCTTTTCAGCCTTGCCGCCTTCGAAGGGCGTGCCATCCACATAGCCGTCGAAGTCAATGACGGTGATATCGCCGTCCTGTGCGGCACGGTCGGTAATTTCAATCTGGCGGGAATTGCGCTTTCTTGTCTGCTCGATTTCAGCATCCACATCTGCTTCGGTAGCTTTGCGGACGGTCTTGGTTACGGGGATGCCGAGGTAGTCTGCAATGGCAACCTCAGGCTTTACATAGAACTTTGCCTTGAAAGTAACGCCGTCATCCTCGATGGAAACAACGTCGAATTCAGGCTGAGAAACAACTTGGAAATCCTGATCCTTCATTGCTTCTTCATATGCAGCGGGAATGATTTCGTTCAGCGCATCATCATAAAATACGCCCTTGCCGTACATCTTTTCGATGATGTGCTTGGGAGCTTTACCCTTGCGGAAACCGGGGATATTGATATTCTTGACGTTCTTCTTGTATGCTTTGTCGCATGCAGCGTCAAAAGCCGCTTTGTCGGCGGTGAATTCGATCTCCACAACATTGGTTTCCGGTTTGTTTACATTTTTTAACATGTTTTTGTCCTCCAAAGATATTGCCGCACCGCCGAACAGCACATCTTTGAGCTTCCTTAAGCTGCGCTATACACAGATTGCGACCATTTTATTTTTTCTAAATAATATTATACTATATTTTTGCGTAATGTCAATAAGATTACAGATTATTTTTTATTTTTTTGAGATTTTTTCAAAAATTGCCATCGGGAAGGATGGGCATGGGGGTGAAATCGAGAAAATCGGCGCTGGTGAGGGTGTATCGGATGCCATCCGAAACCGCGCTGGCGGGAATGTCGTATACGCCGTGAATGTGCCCATAATAGCAGCGACGAATTTCAAATCGCTTCATCACCGAAACGATCTCCTCGCAGACATAGCCTCGAAAATCCGCGGGGAAATGCAAAAACACGAGAATCTCCCGATCGGTGCCATCCACTGCTTTGCAAGCATCGCGCAGCTTTTGCGCCTCGTTTAGGCTGATTTCCAAACGGATGGCTTCGCGGGCGACAATCTTCTGATAATCCGCTTCCTGCGGCATTTTTTTGTTGGTTTCGTCGATATACCAGCCGCGGGAACCGCAGATGATAAAATCCTCCACAGCCCATGCATTGTTGTATAGAAAGCGGAGCGTTTGAAAACCCTGGTCGGCGCAGAGTGCATTCAGCTTGGTCAGCGAAGTCCACCAATAATCGTGGTTGCCTCTGCCGATGATCTTGGAGCCGTTCAGCCCTTCGAGAAAGCGCAGATCCTCCACCGCGCCGGTGTGGCTCATTGCCCATGAAATATCCCCCGAAATCACCACGGTATCCTCGGGCGATACCACGCGATTCCATCGCTCGCGGAGCTTTTCCGTATAACCCGCCCAGCGTGCGCCGAAAATATCCATCGGCTTATTGTCGCGAATGGACAGATGGGTATCGGATAACGCAAACAGCGACATACGGAACCTCCTAAAAGAATTTCGGAATAAACGGATGTGTACGGGAAATACTATTTGTCGGAAAGGACGGTAATCAAGATGGGCCTTTTTGATAATACCTTGGCTCCCGTGAACAATGTGCCGCTCCATATCGGCGGCATTTCCTGCGACGTACAAAATTGCGTCTACCATGACGGGGACAACTACTGCACAGCCACGCGCGTGAATATCGGTTCGATCACGGCGTCAAGCGCCGCCGAAACGCGATGCTCCACCTTTTTGCCGCGCGGAGAGCTTACACGAAAGCTTTAAGCGTCGATCCCCAGCGTCTTTTTGACCTCGGAAGGCATATTCTGCTTTTCGATAACGGTCTTGAAGCGGATCTCGCGGGTGCCGATGCCCTCCAACGGATATGGGATCTCGGTGCCGGTCAGAGCAGACAGCTCGTCCAGCGCCGAGAGCTCATCTGCGGGAGCCTTGCCCGTGATGGACGTATACACGTCCGAAGCAAACTTGTAGGGGCTGGCGGTGGATGCGACCACCATTTTCAAACCGGAACGGCTCTTTGCCATGAACTGCTTTGCACAGTGCAGTCCCACGGCGGTGTGCGTGTCGATGAGATAGCCATCCTTTTCAAAGCTGGTCTTGATCTGCGCGGCGGTATCCTCCTCGCCGCAGAAAAGACCTGTGAAGTGTTCATCTAATTTCGCCTTGAGTGCTTTGTCTACAGTATAGCAGCCCTCGGCATTCAGCCTCTTCATCAGATCCGCCGTATTCTCCGCGCCGCTCAGAACGTAGAGAAGGCGCTCCAAATTCGAGGAGATGAGAATATCCATAGAAGGCGACATGGTGGTGAAGAAGGTGCGATTGCGGTCATATGTACCGGTTTCGAGAAAATCGGTGAGGATGTTGTTTTTGTTGGACGCGCATACCAAACGGTTGATGGGAAGTCCCATCATCTTGGCGATGAATGCGGCGAAAATATTGCCGAAATTGCCTGTGGGAACGGTAACGTCGATCCTTTCCCCGTCAATGATTTCGCCTGCATTGATCAGATCGCAATAGGCGGATACATAGTAGACGATCTGCGGTGCAAGACGTCCCCAGTTGATGGAGTTTGCGCTGGAGAGGAACACACCGTTTTCGTTGAGCAGCTCAGCCATTTCTTCGTCGGCGAAAATTTTCTTGACGCCGGTCTGTGCATCGTCGAAATTGCCTTCAATGGCGCAGACCTGCACGTTTTCACCGAGCTGGGTGGACATCTGCAGCTTTTGTACGCGGCTGACGCCGTCCACGGGATAGAATACCATGATCTTGACGCCGTCCACATCACGGTAGCCTTCCAAAGCCGCCTTGCCGGTGTCGCCGCTGGTGGCAACCAGAATGAATGCGGTGCGTTCTTCCTTGGTCTTCTTCAGCGCTGCGGACAACAGTCTGGGCATGATCTGAAGCGCCATATCCTTGAATGCGGATGTGGGACCGTGCCAAAGCTCCAACACAAAGGTGTCATCGGACAGCTTGTGAAGGGGTGCGGCACCGCCGACAAAACGCTCGGGCGCATATGCCTTTTTGCAGTCGGCAAGCAACTCATCGTAAGTATAATCGGTGAGGAAACGGGAAAGTATGTAAGCGGCGCCCTCGGGATAGGTGGAGTCGCAGAGCTTGGCAATATCCTGACGGTCGAGCGTCGGGATGGTTTCCGGCATAAAAAGACCGCCGTCGGATGCAAGCCCCTGCTTGATGGCTCCGGCGGCAGTTGCCTGATCCTTGCCGCCTCTGGTGCTGATATAATTCATCGGAACCTCCGTTATATGTTCCCGCCGCACTTTTTGGATTTGGACGGGATAATTGACCGTGACTTGAAAGGGGATTCTAAAAACGAAATTTCAAAGTTTACCATTATATATTATAACAGAAAAAAATCAATTTAGCCATAGGGAAATGAAATTTCGGGCGTTTGCATAAAATATTTTTTTAATACATTCGTCCGTATAGCCAATTTGTCCGAGCGAATCGGCAATTTTATAGAGATCAGACGCATTTTCGATGCCATTTGGCAGATTCGGCACGCCGTCAAGATCCGCTCCGAGGCAAACGACATCCTCTCCGCCAAGCGACATGTAGTGCTCAATATGCCGCACCACATCCCGAATCGAGCAGTCTCCGTCGCTTAAATGGATGGGCGCAAGACTGATACCAACAACGCCGCCAAGTGCGGCGATCTTGGAGAATCGCTCATCGGTGAGATTACGGGAATGGGAACGAATGGCTCTTGCATTGGAATGGGTGGCGATGCAAACGCCGCCGTCCTCTCTGCAGATGTCAAACACCTCGTCGATCATGGCATCGGAGGCATGGGAAACATCGGGGATGATGCCCAGCCGATGGCAACGCTTAACCACCTCCCGACCGAAATCGCTCAGCCCGATGTGGGTGTCATGTGCGCCGCCGAGCTTGCAGACGGAATCCCAAACAAGCGTCAAAAATCGCACGCCCGAAGCGTGCAGTATATCCAACCGCTCGATGTGATCACCGAGCAATTTTCCGCCCTCCACGGCGAGAAACAGTCCGCCGACTCCGTCTCTTTCGCATGCGGCGAGATCCGCTGATGAGAGACAGAGCCTTGCGGACGCGTGTTCAAGTTCTTCGGACAATAGCGCACGAGCTTCAAAAAAGCGGTTCCATACGCGCTCCTCATCCGACTTTGCGTCGCTCCATACGGCGAGGATCTGACAGAATTTCTCATACTCCGACAGCCGTTCGAGCGACAGATGGAGATCGTTTTTTGTAAGATGTCGCTTCTTCAGAAGGCATTCGTATAAGGTATCACAGTGCAGATCAAAAAGAGGGAGAGCGGGCATGACGGCTCCTTTCCTTGCGGCGCGAGGTGTCACTTGTGGACAGCGTTGCGCAGATGGCGGATATCGGTGGCAAGCAGTGTTTCGATGTCGATGGGGGTTGTTTCGTGAATGGCGGGGAAGTATACCTCAATCACATCAATACGGGGCTGCTTTTGCGGATGATAGCGGCGAAGGTACTCCGTAACAGCGCGCAGAAGCTTTGTCTGCTTGGCATAGTCTACCGCGGCGCTCGGGCGACCGAATCGCTTGGCGGTATGCGTTTGCGATCTGGTTTTTACCTCGACAAAGACAATATATTTTTCATCCTCGGCGATGATGTCAATTTCGTCATGGGAAACGAAAAAATTGCGCGCTGTGATCTGATAGCCCGCCTTGACCAAAAATTCGCAAGCCAGCGCCTCGCCGCGCTGACCGACTGCTTTTCTGTAGCTCATTCTCTGTGTAAATTTTTAAGGAAGCTGCGGCGATAGATGGCGGGAATTTCGCCATGCTCGTCGATATAGGCGTTCAGCGCCGCGTAATGTTCCTTTGTGGGATAACCCTTGTGTTTTGCCAGCCGCAGGGTGGGATATTTGGCATCCAATTCAATGAGTGCGCGGTCCCTTGTCACCTTTGCGAGGATGGATGCGGCGGCAATGGACGGTGAGCGACCGTCTCCACCCACAAGCGTTTCGGTGGGCATGGGAAAATCCCTTGCTATATTGCCGTCCACCAGCACCAGCTCGGGTGTGGGCTTCAGCATGGAAACGGCGCGCCGCATGGCAAGCTGTGAGGCGTTCAGAATGTTATATTCGTCAATTTCCTCGGGCGAGGCTTCTGCCACTGCCCATGAGATCGCCTGCTCGATGATTAGATCATACAGCATATCCCGTCTTTTTTCGGTTAGCTTTTTCGAATCGTTGAGATAGGGAAGGGAAAGCCCTGCGGGCAGAATGCACGCCCCTGCCACCACGGGACCACAAAGCGGACCTCTGCCTGCCTCATCCGTGCCCGCGATGATGCGAATACCCTCGGCGAAATAGCCGTTTTCGATGGTCCAATCCATATTATACCTCGAGCGGCAGTTCCAAAGTGATCCTGCCGATTTTTGCCGCGCGGAATTCGTCGAGCAGCATGTTTGCGGTGCGCTCATAATTGATCTCGCCGCCCGAAATGAGGAAGCCTCGTTTTTTGCCGATGACCTCAAACAGCTCCCAATTT
>JAZTWJ010000036.1:0-8276 GCA_045635785.1 Candidatus Flemingiibacterium sp. | reverse complement strand
CGATTTTTGACATCAAGCCGTATCTGCCCTTTGCGGATGCACATCCCGAGGCAAAGGGAGGCTTTGCGGAGGCGGTGCAAGGCGAAAAGCTGACGGTGGATTTCCCATCGGCATTGCTCGCACGTCTGCCTGAATCCAAGCGCGACGCGGCGGTGCGACTGCTTGCCGACGATCCCCGTCCCGCTGTGCGGCAAAAGGATACCGAGCGAATCTACGGCATGCGTTTCGCAGGCTTTGAGATCAAATTCCGTGTGGAAAACGGGCTTTTGACAGTTTTATCCGCAGAAGAGGATTAACGGCGCTTTTTTGCGGCGTTGCGGCGCTTGATCGTGCTTTTTTTGCGAACGGAATAGCCGAAATCTCCGAGCTTTTTGCCAAGCGCAAAATAATTGCCGTGGGAGTATGCCACAAGCCCCGCTTTTTCAAGATGCAGCGCACCTTTTTCATCCAGAAGCGCAGGATCAATATGCACGCCCACAATGTCGGCGATGAACATATCGTGGGTGCCAAGCGGAACCACATCGGTGACACGGCATTCGAGAGAGACGGGGGCTTCGCCGATCATGGGCGCGGAAATTTCTGTCGAAGGCACGGGCGTAAGATGGCATTCTTTGAATTTGTTCACGTTTTTGCCGGAGCGCACACCGCAAAAATCCGCCGCACGGACGATCGCTTCGGTGGTGAGGTTGATGACAAATTCGCCGCTCTCCTTGATCATGGGATAGGAAAAGCGTTCGGGGCGAATGGAAACGTAGGTTTTTGGGGGATCGCTGGAGAGAATGCCGGTCCATGCGATGGTTATGATATTCGGTGCGTCCATGGTGCCGCAGGATACCATCACTGCAGGCACAGGCGAAAGCATGGTTCCGCCCTTCCATTTAATTTTGTCCATATGAATCTCCGTTGTTTAGATTATATACTCTATTAATGATACAATAAAATTACTTCGATGTCAAGAGGTTTTTCGATATATAAAAATATACATGACGATATATAAAAACAGGAATACAAAGCCTATTGACAAAATGCGAGGAGCGTGCTATAATAGAAAATCATAAAGGCTGTGACGAAGACGGTCGGAATGATGCTTCTCCAGAGAGTCGGCGGGTGGTGTGAGCCGATGAAGCGTGATTTCATATGACCAATCGCTTCTGAGCTTGGGACCGAACGATTTTTCAAGTAGATTCCCACGTTTCTGCCGCGTCAAGGCAAAGGATTTGATAGAATCCGAAGGTGGCGTCATTTAGGCGCAATTTGAGTGGTACCGCGGAAACAAAAAAGCTTCCGTCTCAAAGCAAGGGGTTATTCCCGCTTTGAGGCGTTTTTTCTTTTTTGTAAAGTCTTATCAGCCTTGCGAACATTGACTTTGTTTCATAAAGTCAAAAATCTGCATATGATGCTCAAATTAAATCCGATAAGGGAGAAAGGCAGCTTTCGTCACTGCGAAAGCAAAGGTGACTTACTATGGAAAACAAATTGATGGAAATCGCCGAGCGTCTTAAGGCTCTGCGTGAAATCATGGGTTTCAGCACAGCCGAAATGGCGGCGCGCACGGATGTTAGCGAGGAGGAATATCTCGCGGTCGAATCTGGTGCATCCGATTTCAGCTTTACCTTCATTCATAAATGCGCACAGACCTTTGGTGTGGATGCTACCGATATTCTGCGCGGTTCCGGCCCCACCCTGTCTACCTTTTCGGTTACGAAGGCGGGGGATGGACTTCCCATTGTCCGCCGAAAGGGCTTCCGCTACAACAATCTTGCACCGCTTTTCAAAAATAAAATTGCCGAGCCCTTTGTGGTGACAGCCGCTTTTCATGCAGAGGAGCAGGATCGCCCCATCAAGCTTGGCACCCACGCGGGTCAGGAATTTGACTATGTGATGGAGGGCAAGCTGAAGGTGCAGATCGACGATCATACGGAGATTCTTTGCGCGGGCGATTCCATCTACTACAATTCGGGAACACCCCACGGCATGATCGCTGTGGATGGCGACTGCAAATTCCTTGCGGTCGTTATTGATACGGAGGGCATGGCATATGAATATCAAGCCCCCGATATGGAAAAAATGCCCGTTTCCGTTTCCGCCGGAAAAAACGATGCGGTTTGGGAGAATTTCATCGACACCACTTTAGATAAAGACGGCGTGCTGGAATCCATCCGCTTCCATAATGAAGACAAATTCAACTTCGGCTTTGACTGTGTGGATGCCATCGCGGCAAAGACGCCCGATAAGCTTGCCATGCTGCATCTTTCCGAGGATAAGACCGAGCGTCGTTTCACCTTTGGCGATATGGCAAAGCTGTCTGCAAAGGCGGCGAATTATTTCGAATCGCTGGGCATCAAAAAGGGCGATCGCGTGCTTGTCGTACTTAAACGGCATTGGCAGTTCTGGGTGACGATCACCGCCCTGCATAAGATGGGCGCGATCATCATTCCCGCCACCAATCTGCTGGTAGAGCATGATTTTGATTATCGCTACCGCGCGGCTGGCGTTTCGGCGGTCATTTGCACCGCTGACGGCGATGTGGCGCATCAGGCGGAGCTTGGTGCACGCGGATGCGAGAGCGTGAAAACGAAGATCCTCTGCTGTGCTAATGAACAGAAAAATATGGACGGCTGGCGCGATTTTGCGGAATTTGAGGGTTTCTCTGATGTTTACGAGCGCCGTCCCGATACCGCATGCGGCGACGATCCCATTCTTATGTTCTTCACCTCGGGCACTACGGGTTATCCCAAAATTGCTCTGCATAGCTGCAAATATGCGCTTGGACATTTCATCACTGCAAAATATTGGCACAATGTAGATCCCGACGGCCTGCACTTCACCATCTCTGATACGGGCTGGGGCAAGGCGCTCTGGGGCAAATATTACGGTCAGTGGCTGTGCGAGGCGGCAGTTTTCACCTACGATTTCAATAAATTTGATGCGGCGGACATTCTTCCGCTGTTTGCAAAGCATAATATCACCACCTTCTGCGCACCGCCTACTATGTATCGCTTCTTCATCAAGGAAGATCTCTCACGCTACGATCTCTCCAGCCTCAAATATTCCAATACCGCGGGTGAGGCGCTCAATCCCGAGGTATGGCAGCAATGGATCAAGGCAACGGGCATCACGCTGATGGAGGGCTTCGGACAGACGGAGACCACGCTGGCGCTGGCAAATCTGGTGGGCATGACACCCAAGCCCGGCTCCATGGGCAAGCCCAGTCCGCTGTATGATGTTCAGATCCTGAACGCGGACGGCACTCCCTGCAAGGTGGGCGAAACGGGCGAGATCTGCATTCGCACCGCTGAACATATTCCCTGCGGATTATACCTCGGCTACTATAACAACGAGGAAAAGACGAAGGAAGCATGGCATGACGGCTACTATCACACCGGCGACACCGCGTGGATGGATGAGGACGGCTACTTTTGGTATGTGGGACGCACGGATGACCTCATCAAATCCTCCGGCTATCGCATCGGACCGTTCGAGATCGAATCGGTGATCATGGAGCTTCCGTATGTGCTGGAATGTGCAGTTACCGCCGCTCCCGACGAGATCCGCGGTCAGGTCGTCAAGGCAACCATCGTGCTTGTCAAGGGTAAGACGGGCGACGATGCCCTCAAAAAAGAGGTGCAGAATTACGTCAAAACCCATACCGCACCCTACAAGTACCCCCGTATCGTGGAATTTGTGGAGGAGCTTCCCAAGACCATCTCCGGAAAAATCCGTCGCGTAGAGATCCGTGACGGCGAAAAGAAATAATATGAATAGGGCTGACGCATTTGCGTCAGCCCTAATTTGTATATCGCTTTTGAAATTAGTCCAGCTTGGGAAGCTTTGCAAGAGCCTCGGCGATCTCCTCGTCGGTGGGAATGTAGTTTTCCATCACGCCGTTGTGGAATTTTTCGTAGCTCATCATATCAAAGTAGCCCGTTCCGGTCAATCCGAAGAGAATGGTCTTTTCTTCGCCGGTTTCCTTGCATTTCAGAGCCTCGTCGATGGCAACACGAATGGCATGGCTGGATTCGGGGGCGGGAAGGGTGCCTTCCACGCGAGCGAACAGCTCTGCCGCTTCAAAAACATCTGTCTGCTTAACAGCGGCGGCTTCCATCAAACCGTCAGCATACAGCTGGGAGAGCGTACTGCTCATGCCATGATAGCGCAGTCCGCCCGCATGATTGGGCGCGGGAATGAAGCCGCTTCCAAGCGTGTACATTTTCTGCAAGGGGCAGACCATGCCCGTGTCGCAGTAGTCGTAGGCATATTTGCCGCGGGTGAAGCTGGGGCAGGAAACGGGTTCCACCGCGATGAAGCGATAATCTGCCTCGCCGCGCAGTTTTTCGCCCATGAAGGGAGCGATCAGACCGCCCAAATTGGACCCGCCGCCCGCACATCCGATGATGATGTCGGGCTTGATGCCGTATTTATCCATCGCCAGCTTGGATTCAAGTCCGATGATGGACTGATGCAGCATGACCTGGTTGAATACGCTGCCCAAAACATAGCGATAGCCTTCAAGCTGCGATGCCGCCTCCACGGCTTCGGAAATGGCACAGCCGAGGCTGCCGCCCGTGCCGGGGAATTGCTCGTTGATGCGGCGTCCCACTGAAGTTTCCATGGACGGCGAGGGGGTGACGGATGCGCCGTAGGTACGCATGACCTCGCGGCGGAAGGGCTTTTGGTTGTAGGAAACCTTGACCATGTAAACCTTGCAGTCCAGATCAAAATAGGAGCAAGCCATGGAAAGAGCGGTGCCCCATTGTCCGGCACCGGTTTCGGTGGTGACGCCCTTCAAGCCCTGCTTTTTTGCATAATATGCCTGCGCGATGGCAGAATTGAGTTTGTGGCTTCCGGAGGTATTGTTTCCTTCAAATTTGTAGTAGATCTTCGCGGGTGTGCCTAACTTTTTCTCCAGGAAATAGGCGCGCGTCAGAGGCGCGGGACGGTACATTTTGTAGAAATCGAGAATTTCTGCGGGGATATCGAAATAGGGGGTAGTGTCGTCCAGCTCCTGCTTGACGAGCTCCTCGCAGAAAACGGCGGAAAGCTCCTCTGCCGTCATAGGCTGACGCGTTGCGCTATTGAGAAGCGGCGCAGGCTTGTTTTTCATATCTGCGCGCAGATTGTACCACTGCTTTGGAAGCTCCGATTCATCTAAATAAATTTTGTAGGGGATGTTGTTGTTCATGATGGGTTCTCCTTCAGTCATAAATTTTTCGGGCGGGGCTAAAAACAAAAAGCCCCTGTCCCGCAAATAATGCCGGGACAGGAGAGATCTCCTGCGGTGCCACCCTGCTTGATCGCATAAAAGCGACCCTCTCGCACGCGATGCTGTGCTACGCACGTCTCATGCGCTGACGGATTTTTACGGCTCGTCAAACCGGCTCCCATACTGCGATGCTATCATCGGTTCCGGATCGCCCTCGGAAGTCCATTCCGTTGTCTGCCGCCTGCCGCGATTCCACCCTCCGCGACTCTCTGTAAGGTGCCATGACTGCGTACTTACTCTTCCTCATCGGTTTATTTAAGTATATCACAGAAAATACGATTTGTCAATAGAAAACTGAAAAAACCTGAGAATAAGGAAATCGGCTCAATATTTTATCTTTAAGAATTGCTTATAAACAATATGCCGAGGGTTGCGGGGCCACAGTGGCTGGAAATGACGCATCCTGCGCGCGTGATCAAAATCTCCTTGAAATGATTGAGCGATTCAAGGTATGCTTTCACTGCGGCAACGGTCTGCTCCGTGCAGCCCGAATGGGTGATAAATACTCGATCTTCCTTTGCTGAAAGAAGCGATTTTTCCAAATCCTTGGCATAGAGCATGATCACTCTGTCAATGGGACCGCGATATTTTTTTCCTGCCAGCATTTTTCCGTCGGAGACGGTGATCTGCGGGTGCAGTCGAAGCGTCATGCCTGCCAATGCGGCAATGCCGGAACAACGTCCGCCGCGATGCAGATAGGTCAGCGTATCCACTACAAAGCTTGCGCGCACAAGAGGACGGATGGCATCGATCGCGGTGACGATTTCTGCCGCAGATCTGCCCGCCGCGACCATTTCCGCCGCCTCGATGACTTGCAGACTGATACCGGTGGAAAGATTCTGCGAATCGATGCTATGCACGCGCTGATCTGCGCCGAGCTTTTCTGCCGCCAAGCGCACCACATTATGAGAGCTGGACATTTTAGAGGAGATGGAAAAGGCGATGATCTCGCCGTCGTTTTCTAAGAACGGGCGAAAGGCTTCCATGGTATCCTCAAGTCCGATGGCGGAGGTTTTTGGCGTAGCGCGATGCTCGTCTGCCCAAGCGTAAATTTCATCTGGTGTGATGGTAAGTCCGTCGCAGTATTCCTGTTCGCCCAAATGAATATGCAGGGGCAGTATATGAATGTTGTATCTTTCGACAAGATCCGGCGACAGATCGCAGGTGCTATCTGCAAATATAGTTATACTCATAAGAGTCCTCGCTTTATGTTAATGGCAAAGAATTGCCTCGAAAATTCAATTTTATCCATCTGTATTATACCATAAATTCCATACATTTGCAATAGTTCGTGCCAAATTTTCAAGCAAACTTTTCGATGAAATTATGCTCCATTTTTTACAAAAAACTATTGATTTTTTTTACATATTGCTGTATAATATACATATCTTAATTTTATTCTAAGAAATGAGGTATTTTTCTATGGCAAAGAGCGTGCAGGACATCCTTTCTTTGATTAAAGAAAAGGATATCAAAATGGTGGATTTTAAGATGGTGGATATCAACGGCCAGTACCGTCATGTCACCATTCCGGCGGATAATTTCTCCGAGGACACCATGAAGAGCGGCATCGGCTTTGATGCTTCCAACTACGGCTATGCTGTGGTGGAAAAGAGCGACATGGTATTCATCCCTGATCCCGACACCGCTGTGATCGATCCCTTCTGCGAAATTCCGACGTTGTCCATGACGGGTAACGCAATGATCATTGACTACCCCGAAAACCGCCCGCTGCCCCAATACCCCCGCAACATCGTGCTGGCAGCTGAACAGTATATGAAGGATCTTGGCATTGCAGATACGATGCTCATTCTGCCCGAATTCGAGTTCTATCTGTTCGACCAGGTAGGCTGGGATGTACAGCCGAACTACATCGGCGTTTCGATGGATGCAAAGAACTCCTACCTCAACAGCGCGACCGAAGGTCTCGGCGTGGTCGTTCCCAAGCAGAAGAACTACCACATCGCAAAGCCCTTCGACTCCTCCTATGAATGCCGCAGTGAAATGGTTCTGCGCATGAAGGAAGCCGGCATCGACATCAACTACCATCATCCCGAGGTTGCCGCATCCGGCCAGTTCGAGATCGAACCTCAGCTCGGCAAGATGTCCTTTATGGCTGACGCGACCATGATGATCAAGTATATCATTCACAACACCGCGCTGAAATACGGCAAGTCCGCAAGCTTCATGCCCAAGCCCAGCTACGGCGAGGCTGGAAGCGGTATGCACGTTCATATGCTCCTTCTCAAGGACGGCGAGCCCGTATTTTCCGATGATAACGGCTATTCGAATCTTTCCAAGGAAGCGCATTGGTTCATGGGCGGTCTTCTCAAGCACATTGCATCTCTTTGTGCGCTGACGAATCCCAGCACCAACTCCTTCAAGCGTTTGATCCCCGGCTTTGAAGCACCTGTTACCGTGGGCTATGCAACCTCCAACCGCAGTGCGGTCATCCGCATCCCCGCTTACGCAAAGTCGCCGAATAAGCGCCGCTTTGAGCTTCGCAACCCCGATGCGACCTGCAATGCTTATTTCTGCTATGCCGCTATTCTCATGGCAGGACTTGACGGTATCAAGAATCAGATCGACCCGCATGCAAACGGATGGGGACCCTACGATGTCAATTTGTACACCCTTCCCGAGGAGGAGAAGGCAAAGCTCAAAGGTCTGCCAGTGTCGCTGGACGAGGCTCTGAATGCGCTGGAGGCAGATCACGATTATCTGACCGCAGGCGGCGTATTCCCCGAGGAGCTTCTCAAAAACTTCATCAAGTCCAAGCGCGAGGAATGCCGCGAGCTTTCCAAGATCCCCCATCCCGCAGAGTTCGACAAGTATTACAATCTTTAATCAACCAAAAACCTCGGCTTCAAAGTGAACAAGTCCGTTAAAAACGGACAATAGACAAAAGCCCCCTTGATGTGGTAGAATAAAGATACCATATCAAGGGGGTAATTTTATGCCAAGAAAGTATCAACACACACAAGAACTATTGCCGCAAATAAAAGAAATGTTA
>JAZTWJ010000035.1:0-13115 GCA_045635785.1 Candidatus Flemingiibacterium sp. | reverse complement strand
CTATGGTTTCGGGAGCTATGGTTCCGGGAGCTGTAGTTTCGGGAGCTGAGGTTTCGGGAGCTATGGTTCCGGGAGCTGTAGTTCCGGGAGCTGTGGTTTCGGGAGCTGAGGTTTCGGGAGCTGAGGTTTCGGGAGCTATGGTTTCGGGAGCTGAGGTTTCGGGCAATACGGGTTCGGGAATCGCTGCTTCCGACTCCTCGCTGATTTGTGTGAGTGCCGGGGAAGCCGGTGTCGTTGCATGGCTGATGATCTCCGGCTCGATGTAATGCTTTTCCATCAGAGATGCCGCGACCATAGTCACCAAAACAATCGGAACAATAAAAAGCAGTTTTCGATACATACTTGGTATTCGCTTGCCGTCTGATTATTTTACTTCAACGACCGTTACGCCGAGATCGCCTTCGCCGTATTTGCCATAGCGGTGGGATTTTACGCGGGGATCGCTCTTGAGGAAGCTCCAGAGTGCCGCACGCAGGGCGCCTGTTCCCTTGCCGTGAATCAAACGGACCGTATGAATGCCGGCGATCTTTGCTTCGTCGAAATATTTGTCCACCTTGAACCATGCTTCCTCGCCGTTCAGACCGCGCAGATCGATCTCGTCCCTGAAATCCCTTGAAACCGTGACGCGGTATTTGTCCGCCGCCATCTGCTTTTTCTGCGAATCGGTGAAGGTGACCTTCGATTCATTTAACAGCATCAGATTGGCAATTTTCGTGCGGGTTTTGATAATGCCTGCCTGCACCGTCACATTGCCATCCTTGTCGGGATCATCTAAAAGCACTCCCTTTTGGTTGACATTGATGAGCAGAACGTCGTCTCCCTTTTTTAGCGGACGCGGCAGCACATAGTCCTCTGCCGTACGCTCGTTGACGGGATTGATTTTTGCATCGCTCTCGCGAAGCTGACGGCGAATATTACGGCGCCCTTCCTCCAGCGCAGAGGAAAGATTGGCGGAATCGCGCTCTTTTTTTACCTTTTCTAACTGTTCCATCACATATGCGGACGAAATCTTCGCACTCTCCACGATGGAAACTGCCTGTGCCCTTGCTTTTTCCAATTCCTGCTCCGCTTTTGAGAGGCGGTCGGCGATGATGCGCTCGTTTGTCTCCTTATATTCGGCAAACTCCCGACGAAGTCTTGCTGCTTCCTCGCGGTGCTTGTCCATTTCAAGGCGGCTGGCTTCCAATTTTTCAATGACATTTTCAAAATGCTTGTTTTCTTCGCTGACCAATTCCTTCGCGCGATTAACAATCGCATCCGACAGTCCAAGCTTCGACGAAATCGCAAAGGCATTGGATTTGCCGGGCGTGCCGATAATCAGACGATAGGTGGGCTTGAGAGTGTTTACATCAAACTCACAAGATGCATTGATAAAGCCGGGCGTTTCCAACGCAAATGCCTTCAGCTCCGCATAATGGGTGGTCGCCGCACAAAGCGCGCCCACCGAATGCACCTTTTCCAGCACCGCAATGGCAAGCGCCGCACCCTCCACGGGATCGGTTCCTGCGCCAAGCTCGTCGATCAGCACCAGCGAACGGTTGCCCACCTTTTGCGTGATGCCCACGATGTTGACCATATGGGAGGAGAAGGTGGAGAGTGACTGCTCGATGGACTGCTCGTCGCCGATGTCGGCGAAAATATCGTCAAAAATACAAATTTCCGAGGTGTCCGAGGCAGGGATGTGCAAGCCGGACTGCGCCATCAGAGCGAACAGCCCCAACGTTTTGATGGTGACGGTCTTACCGCCCGTATTTGGGCCCGTGATGACAATGGTATCCGTATCGCCGCCCAGCGTCACCGAAATCGGCACCACCGTCGCGGGATCGAGCAGAGGATGCCTTGCGCGGACAAGATGCAGGCGTCTGTCGCCCGTGATCCGTGCGGGCGTAGCATCTAATTTGCAGGAAAGTTCGCTCTTTGCGAAGATGAACGCCAGCTCGGTGATATTTTTATAGTTGAGCGTCAGCGATGTGCCGACCGCACCGCAGGCGGCGGACAGCTCCGCAAGGATGCGCTCGATTTCATTTTGCTCCTTCACCTGAAGAACGCGCAGTTCGTTGTTCGCCTCCACGACAGAAAGCGGCTCGATAAACAGCGTTGCGCCCGATGCGGAGGTGTCATGCACCAGTCCGCGCACGTCATTTTTGCACTCCACCTTGACGGGAATGACGTATCTGCCGTTGCGCATGGTGATGATATTTTCCTGTAAATATTTCGAATATGCGCCGCTGATGAAGCCTTGCAGCGAATCCTTAATGCGGTTATTGGTGTTTTTAATCTTGCGGCGAATATCGGACAGCGCTGGGCTTGCATCATCCGCGAGCATATCTTCGGATACAATCGCCGCATAAAGGCGATCCTCCAACTTTTTGTCGGGAAGCATCCGCTCGAATATTTCGTCTAACGCCAGCTTCTCACGGCGATTGGTGCGGCTGTATTCCAATAGCGAACGGGAGGTACGCAGCACGTTGGCAAGATCTAATAAGTCCCGCCCGCTGAGAACCGCACCCTTTTCCGCCCGCTCCACGATGGGGCAGATATCCTTGATTCTGCCGAAGGAGGGCATGCCCTTGATATTCTGCATGGATTTTGCATCGGAGGTTTCTCTCTGCATGCGCACAATGCGGTCGGGGTTGTTTTCGGGACGGAGTGCCAGCGCCTTTTCCTTTGCGCCCTCTGTGGGAGCACATTCGGCGAGCATTTGCAGGATTTTATCATATTCGAGCGTTTTGATCGCTCTTTCGTAGTTGTTCAAATTCTTCCTCCAAGGTTAATGGATCAACATATCCAGTACCGAAAAATGGTGGTCCACATGATTCTCCAAATATTTTTCGCAGGCGGCGGAAAACTCCGTGGTCAGCTCGGATGCCAGCGAAAATGAAAACAGTCGCTGCAAATCCGCATAGATGGCATGCTGCATGGCAAGCACCGTCGCAGGCGCCAGCGGCAGAAGGATCTGCGTCGTATTCATTCGGTCCACGGGACGCTCGTTTTCGATGTAAAGCTGTTTTTGACGTCGCTGTGAGCAAGAATGACAGAGAATGATCCCCTCCATCACGTTGAGAAACAGCGAATCCTCTCCCACGGCATGTCCGCAGCTCTGACAGCAAACAAGATTGGGCGCAAAGCCGGCGATGGCGGCAAGCCGCATTTCGTAGGCGCCTTTGATGAGCCACATATCATGATTTTTTAGATGCGTCAGCGCCCAAAGCGTGTTGAGTGCAAGGCGGAGCATTTCGGATTCGGGCTGCTCCTCGCTTGCGATATATTCCACCGTATTCAACACATAGGTGCCGAGGGTGATTTTGTCGTAGTCCTCGCAGATGTAAAAATAATTTTCTATCAGCGAGGCTTCGTTGAGGGTGTATTTGCCGTTATGCTCATAGAGTGTGAACTCCGCATAGCAGAAAATCTGCGTGGCGGCGGTGTTTTTATTGCGCAACTTGGTAGAGCCGCGCACCAGCGCGGAGATTTTTCCGCGCTCTGCCGTCAGAAGCGTGATATACTTGGCATTCTCCGTCGCCACCGTTTCACGCAGCACCAGTCCCTTTAACGTGACAAGCATTATTCATCGCCAAAGCCGAAGCTGTTTAACAGCCCCGCATTATCACGCCAGTTTTCCTTCACCTTTACCCAAAGGTCGAGGTGTACCTGTACGCCGAAGAAGGCTTCCATGTCCTCTCTTGCCCAGGTGCCCACCTTTTTGAGCGCGGCGCCGTTCTTTCCGATGATGATTCCCTTATGCGAATTTCTCTCGCAGTAAATTTCCGCGCGGATTTTGATAAGCGTGGATTTTTCTTCCCATGCCTCAATGACCACAGCGGTGCCGTGGGGGATTTCATCGTTTAAGGTTCGCAGCAATTTTTCGCGGATAATTTCCGATGCAAGCATGCGTTCGGGCTGATCGGTGAGCATGTCCTCGCCGAAGAACCAATCCCCTTCGTGCAGCAGCTTCGCCGCTTCCTTCGCAACGATGGAGGTGCCTTCATTTTTGCAAGCTGCCATGGGAATTACCGCCGCGAAATCCGCCAGCTTCGTATAGGCGAAAATACAATCCGCCACTCTGTTTGCATTGACGGTATCGGTTTTATTGATGGCGAGAATGATCGGTGTCTTTTGACTTTTAAGGCGCTTTAGAATGGTTTCTTCAACCTCCGATGGCTCCTTTGCCGCATCCACCACGAGAATTGCCGCATCCACGTCCACCATAGCGGAGCTGATCGCCTTTACCATGTAATCGCCGAGCCTGTTTCTGGGCTTAAGCATGCCGGGCGTATCGAGGAAAACGAACTGATTTTCGCCCTCGGTCAGAATCCCCGTGATGCGATTGCGCGTTGTTTGCGGCTTATTTGAAACGATGGAAATTTTTTCGCCGAGCAGTGAATTGAGCAGCGTGGATTTTCCTACGTTCGGGCGCCCCACGATGGCAATAAAACCTGTTTTTCTCATGTATTTATTCCTTCTTTATTTTTGTAATATCAACTGTGAAAACGTGATGAGGATGGAAATCAGGGGCAGAAGAATTGCGGCGAGATTGGCATGAAAGTGCGCATAATCCTCGTTGTATTTCCATTGCATTCCATGAATGAATCGCGGCTTGAACAGTGAAGTTAACCAGCCTGCCGCAAGACAGAATGCCGCCATCAGCGTGTATTTATCAATCTCTTGCCGTATGGCGAAGCCGATGACAAAAATCACCGTCGCCGCGAAGGGAAGTGCCAACCGCGGCAGCCAATACTTCAGCCACATACGGCGCGAGATATGCTCGTTTTCCGCATCTATGTAAGGCTCGTAAGTGATGGTTGCACCGCACACGGTACACTCGGTTTCCGAATTGACAACGGAACCGCATTTCGGGCAGCTTTTCATTTTGCAGGTTTCCTTTATGCTTACTTTAGATGTTGCTTTTATTATACCGTAAATCGACATTCTTCGCAAGAGAAAATCGGTTTACTTGCGCGTGATACCCATATAATCGAGAATCGCATTCTGTTTTGCGCGCATTGCGCGATCCTCTTCGTCGCTGTTTACATGATCATAGCCGAGCAGATGTAGCACCGAATGTACGGTTAAAAACGCCACCTCGCGGGTAAAGCTGTGACCGAATTCCGCCGCCTGCTCCTTTGCGCGCTCCAGCGAAAGAACGATGTCACCAAGCACCACCGCACCCGTACCGCGGTTGACGTCATCAAAATTGTCATCGCCCCCTAACATCGGGAAGGACAGTACGTCCGTGGCGGCGTCGATGTCACGATGCTCGCGATTGATTTCGCGGATTCCCTCGTTGTCCGTGAAGGTGACGGAGATTTCTGCTGAACGGCGGAAATCTTCATACGCCAGCGACGCATAAATCGCCGCCTTCACAAGGCAGCGCAGCTCTGCGGTGACTTCTGTGGCCTCCTGTTCGTTGGTAAAATGAATATAATGTCTCATTGTTCGTTGTCCTTTCTTATTTTGAACTTCGTCTGTGCGCTTTCGCTTTTTCCTTGACGGCTTTTATCGTATGCCTCATATGCGAGGATGATCTTCTGCACCAGACGATGGCGCACCACATCCCGCTCGCTGAAGCGATGAACCGCGATGTCATCAATACCCTCTAAAATTTTCACCGCCTCCGCTAAACCGCTCTTTTTGCCGAAGGGCAGGTCGGTCTGCGTAAGATCGCCCGTAATCACAGCCTTGGAATTGAAGCCGAGACGGGTTAAGAACATCTTCATCTGCTCGGGCGTGGTATTTTGCGCCTCATCGAGAATGATGAAGGAATCGTCCAATGTTCTGCCACGCATATAGGCAAGCGGCGCAATTTCGATGGTGCCGCGCTCCACATATCGCTGATAGGCTTCCAAACCGAGCATTTCGTACAGCGCATCATAAAGCGGACGCAGATAGGGATCGATCTTATTTTGCAGATCGCCGGGAAGAAAGCCGAGCTTTTCGCCGGCTTCCACCGCGGGACGTGTCAGAATGATGCGCTCCACCTGCTTTGCCTTGAGCGCGGTCACTGCCATTGCCACCGCAAGGAAGGTCTTTCCCGTGCCTGCGGGGCCGATTCCCATGACCACCGTATTCTTTTTGATGGCTTGCACATATTTTTTCTGACCGTGTGTCTTCGCCTTGATGGGCTTGCCGCGATTGGTCAGGCAGATCGCATCGTCATCTAACTCCGAAAGCTCCTCTGCGCGTCCGTCCGAAACCATGTCGATGACATAATCCACGTTTTGCGCGGTCAGCACATGATTGAGCCTTGCCATGCGTTTGAGATAGCCCAGCGCATCCACCGCGCGCTCCACCGATGTCATATCGGCACCGCTGACGCAGATGGCATCCCCCGCCGTATTCGTGCTGTCCTTTGAGCGGATTGTCACGCCAAACGCGCTTTCTAACTTCTCAAGATTCACATCCAGCTCGCCAAACAGCATGGCAGTCTGCTCGGCAGATTCCGTAAGTATGATTTTTTCAGGCATGTTGTTTCCTTTTCTGTTTTCTTATTTGAACGGTCGCAATGACCGATTGATCATCCTGTATAGATCGGCGCTTCCGTGGCAATATCCGTCAGTACGCGAAGCTCGCATTCAATGATAAAGCTCTCGCTTGAAAGCCCCTCCGAAATCTTTCTCGAGATCAGCTCCGCCGTCTCCGTTTCTCTGTCGCAGGCATCCCGCAGTCTTTGGTAAGCCTCCGCCCGCGCTTCCGCCTCGGTGCGGATGATCTCGCGTTCTGTATTGGCTCGCCAGACCGTTTCCCGAATCGTAAGGGGAAGCATGATATCTCCTGCTAAATATATGGGACGCTCCGTGACGGTCTTCTCGCAATCTGCGGGCATACCATCAGTATTGCCCGAAAGCTTGAGCGAAATTCCGAAAAATCGAAGGTGACATTCTTGATACGTTTCGTCCGAAGGCATCCGCGCCGTTTCCTTCAGCGGGACCTCGATGCGGATCGTCCGCTTGACCTCCGCAAGGACACGTCCTCGGGCATGTACCAGCCTCAAGCTGTGCTTCATTTCCTCAATGCCTGAAGCGAGCAGCTCTCCCTTGCGGACCAGCGCATCCGTCTCCGCGATGGGCTTGCCGCGCAGAATTTCCATCTGCCGGATGATGCCGTCCTCTTTTGCGATCAGATTGTGGGGAATGGTCTCATCGGGCACCGCGGCGGGATTTTTGCGTTCCAAAACCTCCACCGTGGCTTCCGTGCCCCAAACATTCATCGAGATCCATGCCAGATCGTCGTAGTCGAGCAGAACCTGTGCATGCACCTCGTCAAAATCTATGTGCGGGATATAGGTTCCCACACCAACGCCAAGCTCATCCAGCCGCGACAGGATCACCGCTTGCGGAATGGTCTCGTTGCCCGTGACGCGGATCGTCCAGATGAACTGCTCCGATGCAAACAGGATCGTGAAAAACAGCAGCAAACCGATGGGAATGCCGTATCGCTTCCGATAGCGCTTCAGCAAATGCAAAAGCCCATGAGCCTTCACCGTTTTGACTGCGATGTTGTGCTTTTCAAAGAGGCGCGACATGGGTGCACAATCCGGATAGGGCAGGGAAAAGGTGAGCGCATCTTCCTCGCGGCGGAGCTTGCGAAAATTTGCGCCCGATGCGCTTAAAAGCGCCGCCGCACGGTCTGCGTCCGATGCATCTACGGAATAGTCGCGGCTCCCGATGAGCCACCGAACAAGCTTAGCAAACATCGCTTGCCTCCGCACCGTAAATGATGCCGGAAATTCTGCCGCTGACCGAAACTCTGCCGCCGGAAAAGCTGCGAAGCTCAAGTCCTGTGCCCGTGATGGTCAGTCTGCCGTCGCAAAGCTCCAAAATCACCCGTCCGTCGGTGTAGGAGCTCAGTCCCTCGCATCCGCTGATGCAAAGCTCGCGGTTCCCCACCGCTTCGATAAAGGATATGCGCCCCACTGCGCCCAGCGGAATGTCAAAGGTTTCGCAAAGGCGCTGGGACAAGGGCTTTTTCGGATTTTTATGCGGCATTTTATTCATAATCTCTCCCCGAATCTCTATAATGTATTGGGGGAGCGTTCCCCCTCATTCCATCATATGAAAAAGCGGTGAGTATTATTCAGTTAAAAGATCGGTATGTTCCCGATATAAGCATGACAGCGGTTTGGATCCTTTCGCTGTTTATGCTCGGATATTTTCTGCGCGCACCTGCCATGGCTGCGGCATCGGTATCGAATGCGCTCCGCATCTGCGGAAGTGCACTCATTCCGTCGATTTTCCCGTTTCTTGTGTTGGTTGGTATCATGAATCGCTCCGGCATGGCGGAAGCGGCGGCATTGCTGATCGGAAAGCCGATTGGCGCGCTTTTCGGTGTAAGGAAAGATGCCGCGTATGTCATTCTGCTCGGTATGCTCGGCGGGTTTCCCATCGGCGCGGTATGCATCCGCGAATTGTATGGGCGCGGCGCGCTGACAAGGGAAGAAGCGGAACGGCTTTTAACGTTCACCAACAATGCGGGCCCCGCCTTCTGTATCGGAGGCATCGGCGGCGCGCTGTTCGGAGACACCGCGGTGGGCATCCAATTGTTTTTTTGCCAGCTTTCCGCCGCGATCCTCATCGGGATTTTTCAACGAAAGCCTGTAAGATCGCATATCCCGCCGCCTGCGTCGGAAAAAACGCCGTGTCTGTCCGAGCTGTTGACGGGCGCTGTCACCGATGGCGGTATGACGATGCTGAAAATATGCTCGTTTGCCGTTTTTTTTGCCGTTCTGGGCGATGCGGCATGCAAGGTTGCCGAGCAATTATGCGGCAAGTGCTTTGCTGCATTTGTCGCTTCCTTGTTGGAGCTTACGATGGCGGCACGGAGCTGTGCCTTGCTTGCGGACGGTACCGCTCAAGTCCTTGCGGCGTTTGCCGTTGGCTTTGCGGGGCTGTCGGTGCATATGCAGGTTGGCGCGGTATTATCGGGCAGCGGCATTCGACAGAGCCGCTATCTGATCTGCAAATTGGCGCAGGGCGCGATCAGCGCCTGCATAATGCTTCTTATTCAAATTCTCGTGCGTAGCTGAAGGTGCGCACATCCCGGTCTACAACGATATATTCCATCAATACAATGCCGAATTCCGCAAGTCCGTTTCCGATCATAAACGCCGCTGTGTCATCCGCATCATCGATAAAATTGCTCTTTGTCGGATGATTGTGCGCCACGGAAACACAGGAGACACCCATTTGCGCGCATGTTTGCGCGATAAGGGAGATTTCGGAGTCGATCCGATCCACGGCGCCGTGAAAGATACATTTGCAAAAAGAAAGTGCGCCGTTTTCATTGAAACCGGCAAGCCACAGCTCTTCCGTCGGCGTATCACCGATCGCCTTCAGAAAATACGATTGTATGTTGTCGATCTTTTCGCCCATATGCTCTGCGCTCTCCCGCATCATTCCCCTATAAATACTGCCTACGGCAAGAAGGAAGACGGCGGTGTTGTCTGTCATGCCGTTCACGGTCTTCAATTCATCATACTTTGCCCGAAAAACCTCACAAAATCCGCCGAAATGCAGCAGCAGATCCTCCGCAAGCGCCCCGTCGGAAGCCGCGCTGTCCGCAAAACAGAGTAGCTTTGCAAGAAGCTGTGCATCGGTGAGCGAAGCATCCGCAGACGGATCCTTCGGAATGATCTTTGCAGCTTCGTTTGCTTTGGATCTCATCGACATGCACCCTTTCATTTGTTTTTGGCATATGTCGAATGCCGAAACGGTCGTGTGCCGCGATCATGATGCGGAATCGACATACATAGACATATATATACCATAATTATACATCATTTCCTTTCGTCTGTCAACCGCTTGACCGCAAAATCCGTTATTTATGGAAACAGCCGATGTTATTTATTGATATTGTACGAATCTGTCACATATAATTTGGCGAAATGTATAATGACAAATTTTGTTCATTTCTATTGACATTTCGAACAAGAAGTGCTATAATTACCATAGGCTTGCACCGCATTATTGCCAATGCTGGTTGTCATGCGGCTTGCCAAAAATAATGCTGATTGCAGTAAAATTACGATCGGCAAATTATTAATAAGGAGCGATGAAACAATGTATCAAAAATCTATTCGTGTGGTATGCATGGCTCTCGTTATTTCCGTGCTTGCCATGATTGGCTGCTTTGCGGGTGACACTGCTGAAGTAAAGCACTTCGGTAAAATCGACGGTAAGCCGATTGAGTTTGAGGCAGAGGATGTAACCATCAATGCGAACTTCACCATCAATGAAGTTACCAATCAGCCTACTGTACATTCCCAGAAGGTTATCAGAACTGAAGTCATGCTGACTGCTGTTCCCGCAACCGGCACCAAGGGCGATATTGAATTCAGCTTCAATACCGGCAAGGAAGGCGAATATGCAATTTGGGCATATGCTTATCCCGAAAGCGTAACCAAGTCCATTGCACTCGCACAGAACGGCGGCGATTATACCGAAGTAAAAGTCGGCGCAATTGCCAAGGAATATCAGTGGACCAAACTTCTGACCATCTCCGCTAAGGGCGATGAAAAGATCACCATCAGCGCTGCCGGCAGAAACGCATACTTCAACATCGACAAGTTCGTTATTGCTGATGCAAGCTTCGTTCCCGAAAACCCCGTGCCCATGGAAACCACTGCACCTGCAGAAACCACCGCTGCACCCGCAGCTACCACCAAGCCTGCAGGCACCAATCCTTCCGCTCCTGCAACCGCAGAGCCCATGGCTATTGCACTCGTTGCTCTCACGCTGTCCGCAGTAGGCATCGTAGTTGCAAAGAAGAGAAAGTAATTTCTTAAAGTAATTACACAAACATGAACCGAGGCGGTTTCCGCCTCGGTTTTCTTATGCGGCGCAACGTCTTCGCTTGCACTTGCCGATGGAACAAAAGCGTATCCGAACGGCACATGCAAATCGCCCATTATGCGATAAAATGCAATATATAAGAGGGGGGTAAAATCGCCGTTCTTGTATCAATTGCACGAAATTACGGCATCAAATTTGGAGCAAATCACAACGATAAAATGCCGCATTTGCCTTGACAATGTGAACAAATAATGTTATAATCTATTTGTGGGTGGCACACATCAAAACGAGGATTTTGATGCTCCCGTGATTTTTACGGACATCGGCCTTCCTTTGTGCGTCGCTGCCTAAAAATATTGCTGATTGCACGCAAAGCGGTCGATCGGCAAAGATTAAAAAGGAGATGCAACAATGTATCAAAAATCTATTCGCGCGGCATGCATGGCACTTGCTATTTCCGTGCTTGCTACCATTAGCTGCTTTGCGGCTGAAGCACCTGCAAATCCCAAGTATGAAGCTAAAGACGGAACCAACATCATTGGTACCCATGACGGCAATGCATTGACCATTGAGGCAGAGGACCTTGACATCTTCTTCACCGAAGAGGATTCCGTAAACGACCCCGACAACCTCCACAGAGGCAAGACCACCTATGCAACCGACGCAATTATAGGTGAAAGCGAGACACCGAACTGCATCCGTATGGATACCGGTTACAAGGCATCCGCAGACAGCAATTCCTCCAACAACAATCCTCCCGCGGGTCATCCCGGTTACATTGAATTCAGCTTCACTGCCGGTGTTGCAGGCGATTACACTGTTGAGATGTATCTGAGACCTATGGCAGTATCCAGCGGCAAGACCATTTGGGCTGGCCCCAACCATGATGAATATGTTCAGGTGGCTGTAGGTAAGGACAACGAAAAGTACAACGCAGTACAGATCCTGTCCTTCAAGGAAGCAAAAGCAGGCGACACTCTCACCACCTGCATCGTAGGTAAGAACACTTCTTTCTTCATCGACAAGTTTGTTGTTACCTGTGTAGCAAGCGAAGCAGCAACCACCACTGCACCTGCAGAGACCACCACTGCAAAGCCTGCAGAGACCACCACTGCAAAGCCTGCAGAGACCACCACTGCAAAGCCTGCAGCAACCACTACTGCAAAGCCTGCAGCAACCACCAAGCCCGCAACTACTACTCCTTCCGCTCCTGCAACCGCAGAGCCGATGACCATTGCACTGGCTGCACTCGCACTGTCTGCAGCAGGCATCGTAGTCGCAAAGAAGAGAAAGTAATTTCTAAAACAATTTACACAACATTTAACCGAGGCGGTTTCCGCCTCGGTTTTCTTTATGCGGTGTTAAGGGCTTCGCTTGCGCTTGACAAAGGGACAAAAGCGCATCTGCACTTGTATATACAAACCATCTTTAATCCAAGAAAATGCAATATGAATGGTGGAGCAGAGCAACCGTTCTTGTTGCAATTGCACGAAAATATCGTATCAAATTTGGAATAAATCACAACAACAAAAATGCCGCATTTGCCTTGACATAACGAATAAAACGTGTTATAATCTATCTGTAGATGGCACACATCAAAATGTGGATTTTGATGAAACCGCAATCATCGTTACGGACATCGACATCTTTTTGTGCGGCACTATCTACATATTATAGCTGATTGCACGCAGAGCGTGCGACCGGCAAGATTAAAAAAAGGAGATGCGAAAATGTATCAAAAATCTATTCGTATTGCATGCATGATTCTTGTAGTTTCCATGCTTGCTATTTTCGGCGGCTTCTCTGCTGCTGATGGCGTAATCACCATCGAGGCTGAGGACAAGAATCTGATCACCATTAACGATGCCGAAGCTTGCCCTGAAAAAGGCGACGACCTGTTGGCTGAAGGCAACCTTGCCATCAGATTCGTTAAGGATGCAGGCACTGCTCAGCTCGCAGCAGGCACTCCCGGTCACCTGGAATTCAGCTTCACCGCTGAAAAGGCTGGCGATTACACCGTTGAGATGTATGCAAGACCGCTTGCAAACACCTCTGACAAGACCATCTGGGTTGGCGTTAACCGTGACAACTACGTTATCGTAACTGTTGGTAAGGACAACACCCAGTTTAATCCTATCCTGCTCGCAACCGTTACTGCAAAGGCAGGCGAAACCGTTCAGATCTCTCTTTCCGGACGTAACGCTCACTATAACGTAGATAAGTTCGTTATCACTCCCGCAGGCGCAGAGTCCACTGCACCCGCAGAGACCACTGCAAAGCCCGCAGAGACCACTGCAAAGCCTGCAGAAACCACTACTGCAAAGCCTG
>JAZTWJ010000034.1:0-10121 GCA_045635785.1 Candidatus Flemingiibacterium sp. | reverse complement strand
CATCGTCGGCGCCGGCAACATTTGGCGCGGCAGGCAGGGAACGAATATGGACCGTACCCGTGCCGATCATATGGGCATGCTGGCTACCACCATCAATGCGCTGGGACTGCAGGATTTCTTTGAGCAAAACGGCATCGAAACCCGTGTTCTCACCGCTGTTGAAATGAAGCAGTACGCAGAGCCTTACATCCGCAACCGCGCGGTTTCTCATCTTGAAAAGGGCCGCGTTGTCATTCTCGGCGGCGGTCTTGGCATTCCGTTCATCTCCACCGATACCGCAGCCGCTGTCAGAGCAGCCGAAATCGGCGCCGACGTTATACTCATGGGCAAAAATATCGACGGTATTTATACTGCCGATCCCAAAAAGGATCCTAAAGCAACCCGTTACGAAGAGGTTTCCTACAAAGAGATTTTGGCAAAGGATCTCAAAGCCATGGACTCCACCGCGGCTTCCTTTGGCAACGAAAACCACATAAAAACCTTTGTTTTTGAGCTGAAGGAACCGGAAAACATATTCAACGCCATCATCGGCAAGGTGGAAGGCACCATTGTCGTGGATGATCGCCATTCATAAATCCGCTAATTCTATTACATTTCACTATTTTATATATCAGGAAAGGAAGTATCGTCATGAAACTTGAAACCAAAGCATATGAAGAAAAAATGCAAAAATCCATATCCTCCTACGAAGGTCTGTTGGCAGAGATCCGCGCAGGCAGAGCCAACCCCGGCCTGCTCGACAAGATCGAGGTTGATTACTACGGTTCTCCCACAAAGCTGAACCAGATGGCAGAGGTCAAGGTTTCCGATGCACGCACCATCGTAATCACGCCGTGGGATGCTTCCACGCTGAAGAATATGGAAAAAGCGATCCTCGCCTCCGATCTCGGCATCACCCCTGCGAATGACGGCAAAACCATCCGTCTCGCGTTCCCGCAGCTCACCGAGGAGCGCCGCAAGGAGCTGTCCAAGAAAGTTGCAAAGATGGGCGACGACGCAAAGGTCGCGATCCGCAATATCCGTCGCGATGCAAATGATGCATCCAAAAAAGCAAAGAAGGACGGCACGATGACAGAGGATGAGCTCAAGCAGTCCGATAAGCTGATTCAGGATCTCACCGATAAGTATATCAAGGAAATTGATAACGTGACTGCACGCAAGACCAAAGAATTGATGGAAATCTAACGGATCTCCGCCGGGAGATGTCGCTTTCGGGCGGCATCTCCTTGCTGTGTTCATAGAAACCGCTATGAGCATCAGATCGCGAGGCTCATCCGATGTTAGATCTGATGGGACCAAGACGCATTTTGCGGCGTAAACCATAATAAATACGAATAAGAAAGCCTATGCGAGCTTTGTTGTTTGCAAAGAAGCATCGGCATGGAGTTTCACATGTTTACACACCCAGAAAACGGGGCTTTGAAGCATATTGCCTTTATTATGGACGGAAACGGAAGATGGGCGAAAAACCGCGGTATGCCTCGCGAATTCGGTCACACAGAGGGAGCAAAAGCTTTCCGACGTGTTGCTGAATATTGCTTTCATACCGGCATCGAAGCCGTAACCGTTTATGCTTTTTCCACCGAAAATTGGTCGCGTCCCGATCATGAGGTAAAGGCGATCATGGCACTGTTCAAAAATTATCTCGCCATCGGTATGCAAGAAATGGCAAAAAATAATATCCGCATCACCTTTCTAGGTGATAAAACGCCCTTTTCACCCGCTTTCCGCGCGGAGATGGAGCGTCTCGAGCAAAAGTCGGCAGGGAATCGCTACCGTTTGAACGTCGCATTCAATTATGGCGGCAGGGCGGAGATCCTTCATGCGGTCAATTCACTGATTCGATCGGGTGCGAAGGAGATCTCCGAAGCGGAGCTTTCCGCCGCGCTTTATACAAAAGAGCAGACCGATCCCGATCTGATCGTGCGCTCGGCTGGCGAGCTTCGTCTGTCAAACTTTTTAACTTGGCAATCTGTTTATTCCGAGCTGTATTTTTCTGATACGCTATGGCCGGATTTCGGCGAAGACGACGTAGATGCAGCGTTGACAGCTTATTATGAAAGAATTCGTCGCTTTGGCGGCGTTGTCTGATACGATACCATTCCCACGCGATTTATATCGTGTAGAAAGGATGCTTTCGCCGCGCGAAAGTTAAGATCTTCTTATGAAACTTCGACTTTTAACTGCTTTCATCGGAATACTTGTATTAATACCGATCATATTATTTTCGGATACTATTGTCTTCCCGATAGCAGTATCATTGTTTGCTTGCATGGGCGTTTACGAAATGCTCGGCTGCATCGGTGTTCGCAAAAAGCCGGAAATCACAATTCCTACGCTGATTTATACCGCCGGAATTTGCATGACAACTCGCTTTATCGTACAGAAAAGCGGAAGCGTCGCTTTTGCGCTTGCGCTCATTTCCGTGTGTACGTTTATTTTGATGTATTATTTGATGGCATTATCCGTATTTTCCAAGGGATCTAAGTCTATCATAGATACAGCGATGGTTCTGACTACCACACTTTACATCACCATCGGCTTTGACAGCATTCAGATCCTGCGCGATATCGACCTCGGCTATGTCCTTCTGTATCTCGTTTTTGTTGGAGCATGGGCGCCCGATGGCGGCGGTTATTTCTTCGGCAGAGCCTTCGGCAAGCACAAGCTCATTCCTGATGTTAGCCCCAATAAAACGGTGGAAGGTGCCATTGGCGGCATTTTTTCAAGCGTATTTGCTTTTTTGCTTTACGGATTTATTATTCAGATGAGAGGCATTGCTATGCCGCAGTATCTCAATCTGGCATTGGCGGGACTTTTCTTGTCCGTTCTGTCCATTCTCGGCGATTTGATCGCATCGCTCATCAAGCGGCATTATGAGATCAAGGATTATGGCAAGCTCTTTCCCGGTCACGGCGGCGTTCTCGATCGCTTTGACAGCATCATCGCCGTTGCGCCTTTCTTACTGATGCTTTGCTCCTATCCCGAAGTATTCACACTTTTCAAGCCGATCGGATGATAATTCAATGAAAACGAATAAAACAATTGTAATTCTCGGCTCCACGGGTTCCGTTGGCACGCAGACGGTGGATGCGGCAATCAATCAGGGCGCAACTGTCGCAGCCCTTGCCGCTTTTAGCGATGTCAAGACCATGGAAGCCCAAGCGCGCCAGCTTCACCCACGTATTTGCGTTTTGCAAGATGAAACGGCGGCGAATGATCTGCGCGTAAAGCTCGCGGATACCAACGTGGAGGTTCGTTGCGGCAGGGAAGCTCTGCTTGAAATCGCCGCTCTCCCCGAAGCAGATATTATCTTCAATTCCGTCAGCGGAAGCTGCGGATTGGAGCCTACGCTTGCCGCTATAGATGCAAAAAAAACGTTAGCACTTGCAAATAAAGAAAGCATCGTCATGGCGGGTGAGATCGTCATGCCCCGTGCAAAAGCAAACAGCGTGCAGATCATCCCCGTCGATTCGGAGCACTCTGCGATCTTCCAATGCTTGCAACCGAATTGTGAGATCGAGCGCATTCTTTTGACCGCATCCGGTGGCCCTTTTTTTGGAAAGAAGCGCGCGGATCTGAAGAATATTACGCCCAGCCAAGCTCTGGCGCATCCCACATGGAAAATGGGCGGCAAGCTGACCATCGATTCTGCGACTTTGATGAACAAGGGCTTTGAAGTGATCGAAGCGGTGCATCTGTTTGATGTAAAGCCTGAGCATGTTGAAGTTTTGGTGCATCGCGAGAGCATCGTTCATTCTATGGTGGAATATCGCGATCATGCCATCATTGCCCAGCTCAGCCTTCCCGATATGCGGCTGTGCGCGCAGTATGCGCTGACCTATCCGACCAGAGAAGCAGGGCTTCTCGGAAGATTAGATCTCACAAAGCTTGGTCAGCTAACCTTCTTCAAGCCCGATATGGAGAATTTTCCGCTTCTGAAGCTGGCGTTCGATTGCATCAAGGTAGGCGGTGTTCTTCCTGCGGCGCTTGTTGTGGCGGATGAGGTGGCAGTTTCACATTTTGTGGACGGTCTGATCGGCTTTGATGATATTCCCGATGTGGTTGCAGAAAGCGTTTCCCGCATCAAAAACGTGCAAAATCCTACGTTAGAGGATATTAAAGCTGCTGCCGATGCAGCCTTTTATGAAGCCACAGCGATCTGCAAAGTTCTCCACAAATCGCACATTTAATTTTGCAAAGGATTGATACAATGAATTTTTGGACTATACTGCTCACAATCCTGACGCTTTCCCTTTTGATCTTGCTTCATGAGCTTGGACATTTCCTAACGGCGCGCATGTTTCATGTGCCGATCAACGAATTTGCTGTCGGCATGGGACCAAAGCTGTTATCGAAACGGTCCAGAAGAAGCGGAATCGTGTATTCGCTTCGATTACTTCCCATCGGCGGTTATGTTTCGATGGTGGGCGAGGACGAGGCAAGCGATGATCCCAACGCGCTGAATCGAAAGCCCGTATGGCAGCGAATGATCATAACCTCGGCAGGCGCAATCACAAATATGGTCGTCGGTGTTCTGCTGATGTGTGTGGTCATTCTGATCACCCCCAATATCGGCGGCACCACCGTTCTTCGCTTTGCAAGCGAGGATGCGATGTCTGCTTCTTCAGGACTGATGGTCGGCGACCAGATCCTTGAAGTGGACGGTACGCGCGTGCGAATCGCCAGCGAGCTCTCTTACGAGATCATGCGAAAAGGAACCGAACCGATTGAGCTTTTGGTCAATCGCGGAGGCGAAAAGATCACGCTGTCCGACGTGCGGTTTCCCACCACGACAGAGCAGGGAGTAACATTCGGCGTTCCCGACTTTCAGGTGCTTGCTTTAGAGAAAAACTTCCGCAATCTTGCGGAGCAATCCATCTTCCGATCACTTTCAACCGTTAAGATGATTTGGGAATCGCTGACCGATTTGATCACGGGGCGTTACGGCCTCGAACAAATGTCAGGTCCAGTCGGCGTGACGACCGCCATCAGCGAAGCCGCCAAGAGCAGCGCTCCCGATTTTTTATATCTTGTGGTTGTCATCACCATGAATCTCGGAATTTTCAATTTACTTCCGCTTCCTGCGCTGGATGGAGGCAGACTCTTGTTTCAGCTGATCGAGCTTGTTCGTCGCAAGCCTATAAAGCCCGAATTTGAAGGCTATGTTCATTTTGTCGGCATCGTGCTTCTTATGCTGCTCATGGTGCTTATCACATTCCAAGATGTGATGAAGCTTTTTGCTTGACTGCCTGCCAATTTATGCAGATTATAACGTATATTTAAGAAAGTTATACAACAATCATGTCAAATTCTGTTAGAGTCGGATCGCTTATAATCGGCGGCGGCGCTCCGATTTCAATTCAATCCATGACAAACGCCGATACGCATGATTTTGACGCCGCCTATCAGCAGACGCTTGCATTGCAAGAAGCCGGTTGCGAGATCGTCAGGCTTGCGGTGCCGGATCTCGATGCTGTGGATACGATCCGCCGTCTAAAAAAATCCGATATTCGTATTCCGATCGTTGCGGATATTCATTTTGATTACAAAATCGCCATTGCATGCTGTGAAGCAGGCGTCGATAAGATCCGCATCAATCCCGGAAATATCGGCTCAAAGGCCCGTGTTGCGGAGGTCGTGGCGGCATGCAGAACGCATAGGGTGCCGATTCGCATCGGTGTCAACGGCGGTTCGCTGAAAAAAGAGATCCTCGAAAAATACGGTGCGCCAACGGCAGAGGCATTGGCGGAAAGTGCCATGGAGCATGTGCGGATTTTAGAGGAGCTGAATTTTGATCATATGATCGTTTCGATCAAATCCTCCGACGTGCGAACGATGATCTCCGCCAATCGGATCTTGCATAAAATGCGTGAATATCCATTGCATATCGGTGTCACAGAGGCGGGCTCTGCCAAGCTTGGCACCATGAAATCCGCCGTCGGCATCGGTTCGCTTCTTTGCGACGGCATTGGAGATACCATCCGTGTTTCCCTTACTGCAGATCCGCTTCTCGAGGTATACGAGGCAAAAATGCTGCTCACTGCACTTGGACTAAACCGCAGTTCCATGGTAGATGTCGTGTCCTGTCCCACCTGCGGTCGCACAAAGATCAATCTGATCGAGCTTGTTGCTCGGTTTGAGCAGGAAATATTGCCCGAGCTTCATCCGTCGAAACCGATCAAGGTTGCGCTGATGGGATGCGCGGTCAACGGTCCCGGTGAGGCACGAGAGGCTGACATCGGCATCGCCGGCGGTATCGGGGAAGCGTTATTGTTCAAAAAAGGACAGATACTTTATAAAGTGGAAGAGTCTCGCATCCTTGAAATTTTGAAGGACGAAATCAACCGTATGTAAATATTTGCCGTATCGTTTAAGATACACATGATGATGCTATGAATAAATTTGATAAAGTTTTCAGTAAATATTCGCAATCCGCGAACGATCGCCACATCCTTGATAAGGCCACGGCAGTTACGCCGCGCCTTGATCGGGAACGTCGTGTTGTCGAAGTGACTGCTGAATTTACCGAGATCATTAACAAAGAAGAACTTTATGCGATCGAAGACAAAATCCGTGAGGCGTATGAGCTGAATGTGGTGCGTATTCTGCCAAAATACGATGCGTCGCTCTGGTCGCCTCAATATGTGCCGCAGGTGATGCTGGAGCTGAACCGCGTCGGCGCGGTTTCCCGTGGATTTTTCAAGGAATACGATTATATAATCGAAGGCAATCGACTTTCGATCATAGTATCATTCAACAACGGCGGCATTGAGCTGTTATATTCCGCGCACACAAACGATGTCATTTCCGCAATCATATTCGGGGAATTTGGCATCCGTTTTGAAGTAGAGATCAAGCAAGAGCAGGGATATACCGAGTCTCCTTCACCCGTCCTTGCACAGCTTGCAGAAATGGAGCAGATCGCAAGACGGCAATCCATGGAGACCGCATCCTCAGCGAATCGACGTGACGATCCTCCTCCACCGCCGGAGGATCCCCATGCAAGCTTTGATCGCATAAGCACGTTGAATACCGATGCGGTCAACTTTGAGAAGACGGGCGAAATTTTCACCATAGGCGGCAAAAAATTTGATACGTCCTCGCCGGAATTTATCATCGGCGATCCTTTTGATATTGTCGATCCGACGCCCATTCGCGAACTTATCGGACCGAAGAAGGGGCTTGTTGTTCTAGGCGAGACTTTTGGATTTGAAACAAAGGAAACGAGGCGTGGAGACAAGCTGATTCTAACCTTTGCAATTACCGACAAGGATTCCTCTATTTACATAAAAATGGCGCAGCCGAAGGAACAGCTGGAGCCGTATCTTGCCAATATTAAAAATGGGATGACCATAGCGATCAAAGGCTATTCCAAAATTGATACCTTTGATGGGGAAGCCATCCTTGTACCGACTGCGATTGCAAAAATTTCGCAGAAATATCGCACAGATGATGCGCCCGAAAAGCGCGTGGAACTGCATTGCCACACGCAAATGTCCTCGATGGATGCAATCATTGATCCGCAAGATCTCGTAAAAAAAGCCCACGAATGGGGACATAAAGCGGTGGCGATCACCGATCACGGAAACGTGCAGGCATATCCGCTTGCCATGATGGCGGCAGAAAAGTTAGACATCAAGGTCATCTACGGAATCGAAAATTATTTTGTAGATGATACGGCACGCGTTCTGTTCGGCGACTCGCTGGATGAGTATATGAACACCGATTTTAGCGGTGAATTTTGCGTTTTCGATATCGAGACTACGGGACTTTCCGCCCAAAGCTGCCATATTACCGAAATTGGCGCAGTTATCATCAAAAACGGCGAGGTTTTGTCGCGGTTTAACACCTTTTCCAATCCCGGTGAACATATTCCCGAGAATATTACACAGCTGACAGGCATCACCGATGATATGGTCGCGGATGCTGCCGACAATGAATCGGCTGTGCGCGAATTTTTGAAATTTGCGGGGAATCGCATTCTCGTGGCGCATAATGCGTCCTTTGACGTGTCGTTTATCCGCAAGGTGGCGCAACAATTTCGCATTGAGTTTTCAAATCCGTACATGGATACCGTGGCGATGTCTCGCTATGCCAATCCCGAGCTCAAACGCCACAAGTTAGATGTTTTGGCAGAGTACTTCGGACTTGGTGACTTCAATCACCACCGTGCCTGCGACGATGCGGAGGTTCTGTCAAAAATTCTCATTTGCATGTTTAACAAGCTGTGCGACGAAGGCGCATCCAACCTTCGCGAAATGCAGGCGCTTATGTCGGAGCGTTCCGATCCGCTAAAGCTCAAGTCTTATCATCAGATCTTGCTTGTGAAGAACAAAGTCGGTCTGAAAAACTTATATAAGATCATCAGTCAGAGCTATCTAAACTATTACCATCGCGTTCCGCGCACCCCGAAATCGGTGATCAGCGAGCATCGCGAAGGTCTGATCATCGGCTCCGCCTGCGAAGCGGGCGAGCTATATCAAGCGATCCTTGAAAATAAAACCGAAAACGAGATCGAAAATATCGCGGAATTTTACGATTATCTCGAAATTCAGCCCCTCTGCAATAACCAATTTATGCTCGACAAGGAGATCGTCAAAAGCAAGGACGAACTGATCGAGATCAACAAAAAGATCGTAAGACTCGGTAAAAAGCTCGGCAAGCCTGTTGTTGCAACCTGCGACGTGCATTTCTTTGAAAAGGATGACGAGATCACACGCAAGATCCTGCTTGCAGGACAAAAATACAGCGATGCCGATCGCGACATCGGTCTGTATTTCCGCACGACCGAGGAAATGTTAGCGGAATTCTCCTACCTTGGCGAAGAAACGGCACGCGAAGTGGTCATTACCAACACCAATCTGATTGCAGATATGGTGGAGGAGGTCCGCCCAATTCCCGAGGGAACCTATACGCCGAATCTGGAAGGCGCAGAGGAGGAGCTTCAGCAACGTTGTTGGGAGAAGGCAAAGAAGTTATACGGTGATCCGCTGCCCTCCATTGTTTCGGAGCGACTTGATAAGGAGCTGACCTCCATCATCAAGCACGGATTTGCGGTTTTATATATGATCGCTCAAAAGCTTGTGCAATACTCCGAGGAGCAAGGCTATCTCGTTGGCTCGCGCGGCTCGGTGGGATCCTCCTTTGTCGCATCCATGTCGGGCATCTCGGAGGTCAATCCGCTGCCACCGCACTATTATTGTCCCAAATGTCAGTTTTCGGAGTTCTTTACGGACGGTTCTGTCGGCTCGGGATTTGACTTACCCGACAAAAACTGCCCGAAATGCGGCACAAAGCTGATTGGCGAAGGACACGACATTCCCTTTGAAACCTTCCTCGGCTTTTACGGCGACAAATCGCCCGATATTGACCTCAACTTCTCGGGTGAAGTGCAGGGCAAGGTTCATAAATACACGGAACAGCTTTTTGGCTCGGAGAATGTCTTCCGCGCGGGAACGCTGGGTACGCTTGCTTCCAAAACCGCCTACGGTTATGTGGTGAAATATCTGGAGGATCGCCAAAAACAGCTCAACAAGGCAGAAATCTCCAGACTTGTGGATACCTGTGTTGGCATCAAGCGCACCACGGGACAGCATCCCGGCGGCATTATCGTTGTACCGCGCGAATATGAGGTTTACGATTTCACACCGGTTCAGCACCCTGCAGATGATCCTACATCCAGCATTGTAACCACGCATTTTGCGTTTACTTATCTGCATGATACCATTCTAAAGCTGGACGAGCTTGTACACGATATGCCCACTAAGTACAAGTGGCTGGAAAAGTACACAAACACCTCGGTTCTGGATGTAAAAATGAACGACCAAGCGGTGTACAAGCTGTTTGAATCGCCGGAGCCCCTCGGCATTACACCTGACGATATCGGCTGTCCGCTTGGCACGCTCGGTCTTCCCGAGATGGGTACCCGCTTCATTCAGAGCGTTCTTGTTGACGCAAAGCCCAAAAATTTCGCCGATTTGCTGCAAATTTCGGGCTTAACGCACGGAACCGACGTGTGGCGCGGCAACGCGCAGGACCTGATCAAGGATGGAATCTGCGACATTTCCCAGGTGATCGGCACCCGGGACGGCATCATGCTGGTCCTCATCCAGCAGTAC
>JAZTWJ010000033.1:0-14798 GCA_045635785.1 Candidatus Flemingiibacterium sp. | reverse complement strand
GACGGGAAGAAAGGACAGCCTTGGTCTATTATCACGCATTTGTTATGTAAAAATATTTTTCTCGAGACGTATGAAAATCCACAAACCGCCGAGGAACTGGCACTTGAATTAGGCATAGCTTTGCCGTATATGGAAGATGAGCTTGAATTTTTGACTCGTGAACAGTTGTTGACCAAGAGCGAAAATAAATATCAAACCGCATTTAAGATAATCAGTAAGGAAGAACAGCGCAAAAAATACGAGAATAACAAAAGAATTCAGAAGGCACTGACACATCAAATTTGCGAACTGATAGATATTTATATTAACGAGGACGGCTCGAAAGTAAATTATGATTACGTGGGATATGAAGCGGCTAAATGGGCTTTAATTGTACGTACATTTGATTGGTTGCAGTGGTCAGCAAACACAGTAAATAACACTTCGGTAGAATATAGAAACACTTATCCCATGCGTCCAGATGATGGAGCTTGGATATTGATGGGATATGAAACGATCGATTGGGAAAAACCTGATTTTGTAGGACAAAATGGATATATTTCGCATGATAAAAACGAGGTGAAGAAGGATATAGAGTTCGGTCAATTTAAATTCTTTTTCAAAAATATTCAAGAAAGAACTCCTACACACTTGAGCTGGATTGAAGCATACACGTTATGGTTGGTTTGTAGCGGACGAACTGAATCATGTGAGAAATCATATCTTGAAAAGTTGCTTGAATACGGCTATCTTAAGAAAGACGGTTCTATCATTCCCAATGTTGTGATTTTCGATAGAAATGCAGAAAAAACGTATAATGAACAACTCACCAAGAAACTGACTTCGTTGAGAGATGAGATTTATTCTTTGTTCAATCAAGCTCCCGATATTGAGCGAGGCTATATTGTTGATCAAGCTATCGCAGACGGTTGGCTTATATACAATGAAAATATGATCAACACTATCGGAGCATATATTTATCTTTAAGAAAGTTATTATAAATCATTGCCAATAGTAGCATAACGGTCACTTCGCAATAGAAAAAACACCCGTCTCATCCATACGATTGAGACGGGTGTTGATGTTTGAGGCTTATCTAAACTCATACTGCCTTATCTAAATGACATTGCGCACAGACTCTGTTTTTTTCTGCCGATGAATGTCGTAATATGTTATTCGATTGTTGACACGATTCTCCCGTTTCCCCTTGAAAAACACATGTGTATATAGTATAATATATATATCAGCAAATACATCATAAAGCGGAAACGAAAGGGCATGGCATGGGAGCGACATATTGCATTCGAGAGGATCAGGTTATGGATGAAAACGGGGTAAAACATACGGTTTACGGCATGGAAGTGCATCAAAACGGCAGAGTGATGCGCGCCATTGCGGACATATTTTTCGATAAAAAACGAGCGTTACATTTTGTGGAGCTGTGTAATCGTTTACAGCTTGATCCGATCCATTTGGACGATGTCATCGAGGATATTTTAAGCATGTGACAATGCGAAAGGCATTGCGGAATCAAAAACAGTCACGGAGGGGAAATGTATGGCAGCCATTACCAAAATCACCGACATCCGCGATCCTGCGCTGGATCCATATGCGCGGCTGACTGAGCATCAGCTTCGCAGTAAACAGCATCCCGAAAAGGGCGTTTTTATTGCGGAGAGCGAGACGGTCATCTCTCTTGCGCTGGATGCGGGGGTGGAAATGGTCTCTCTGCTCTTTGAGCAAAAGCAATACGGGCAGGCAATGGCTTTGGCGGCGCGTCATGCGGAGGTGCCGCTATATACGGCGGAGGATGCGTTGCTTAGCTCCTTGACGGGATTTGCGCTGTCGCGCGGCATATTGGCTGTGATGAAGCGGCCGCGACTTCCCTCCGTGGAGGAGATTGTGGCGCATGCCTCGCGGATCGCCGTTCTGGAAAATGTGGCGGATGCCACCAACGTGGGGGCGATGATGCGGAGCGCGGCGGCACTTGGTATGGATGCCGTGCTGGTCACACCCTCCTGCGCGGATCCCTTACTGCGGCGTGCGGCACGGGTGAGCATGGGAACGGTCTTTCAGATCCCGTGGACGGTCATCGGCGAGGATGGTGCGGATTGGGCGAAAAACGGCGTGGAAAGCTTGCGTGGACTCGGCTTTACCACCGTGGCAATGGCGCTGCGTGCGGATACGATTGCCATTGATGATCCCCGTCTGAAAGCGGCAGAGCGTTTGGCACTCATTCTCGGTACAGAGGGAACCGGGCTTTTGGATGCCACCATTGGTGCCTGCGATCATACGGTGAAGATCCCCATGTTCCATGGCGTGGATTCGCTGAATGTGGCGGCGGCAAGTGCGGTGGCATTTTGGGAGACACGGCGAAGATAAATAAAAGCAGCTCTGATGAAAATGCGTCAGAGCTGTTTTTTACTCGCCGCGCCCTTTTGCTGTCTTGATTATTCGTATGGTGATAATTTTGTCGGATTTGCTGATTGATATTGACAAAAACCAAAATTTGATGTATAATAGACGCATATATATTTAATAGAGTAGGGGGGAGGAGGACGACCCCTTCAATACAAAGGGAGCGTGTATACAGCCGGCAAATACAGTATGTCCGAGGCGGCACCTATGCATGGGCCTTCGGGCGTTTTTTATTTTGCGATTCTTTACGATTGACGGACATCCGTCCGTCGGTTTTTGCAAAATAGTTTGAATGCATCGCGATTTGCTTGCAAACCGCGAAAATTTTCGAGTGAGGAAGCCTTTGCTTTGCAGAGGCGTGGTATTGAGTATGAAAAAAACAAGGCTGCTTTTTCTAATGCTGCTTCTTGCAAGCATATTTCTTTTCGCATCCTGTGGGGATGAAAGCTTTTCCCTGCATGTTGCCGCTTGGGGAGAGGACGGCGTGACGCTGCAAAGCGAAAACCTCGTAAATGTGCCCTATGGCGGAACGGCGGAATTTACCTTTGATATTGCCGAAGAAGGCAAGAGTATCGTTCAAGTGATTGCAGACGGTGTGCCTACCGAAAATTATTCGGTGGAAAACAATGTGCTGAAGGTGTTTGACATCACCTCGCCCTGTTCACTTCGTCTCGTTGCAGGCGATGTTGAGAAACGTGTGACCTTTGCCACGGAACCCAATGTTGCGGGCGGTGGATTGCCTTCCACCTCAATGGCACAGGGAAAAATCACCTCGGGCAGTTATGTGACGTTTTCGGCGAAACCGAAAACGGGCAGCGTATTTTTGGGCTGGTCGTTGCAGAAACCGCTTACAGGCGGCGGTGAGCTTCTTTCCACCGAGGAGCAGTTCACCATGAAGATCGAGCAAAACACCTTCCTTTATGCGAATTATGATGTTTCTGCCATTGTTAAGCCAGAGGAAGAAGAGCCTGTCTCCGATCAGTATGATGTTTTGGTTTTCTATAATGCCAACGGAGGCGTAACGAAAACCGGTAGGCCCGCTGTGGAAATGGGCGTAGATACCAGCTATTGGAAGATGGGCGTCGGCAGAGAAGATGACGGCATGTTTGTGCGCGATGGATACATTCTGCTTGGCTATTGCGCTTCTCCCGACGGCAATGGCGAGCTGATCCTTCCGGGACACCGCTATTTGTTGCCCGAAAATGAGAAAACGATGACGCTGTACTGCATCTGGCAGGAAGCTTCTCCCGTATCGGACTTTGTTTTCAAGGATGTGGGTTCGGTTGGTGTTGCAATCGAAAAATATACGGGCACTGCAGCGGAGGTCTATATTCCCCGCAGTGTGAACGGAAAAGATGTACTGCAGATCTGGGACGGCAGTTTCAAGGGGACCAATGTGGAGAAGGTCGTCATTCCGCCCACGGTGGAGTCGGTTTCGTCAGATGCCTTTACCGATTGCAAAAAACTTACTTCGGTGCGCGTGTATGACAATTTGAGAACGGTCAGCGACGATTCCTTTAAGGGAAGTCCTGTCAAGCATCTGCAGCTTTGCGCCGCAACCACACCGCGCTATATTTACAGCAATCAGAGTCAGACCAAAAAATATGAGCGCGTTATGATGACAGAGGGCAAGCCCCGTATTTTCGTAGTTGCGGGATCCAGCAAGCTCTATGGCTTGGACTCTCCCTATCTGGAAGAGCTGATGGGCGACAAGTATACAGTTGTCAATCTTGGTACCAATGCGAATATGTCGGTCCTGGCATTTTTGGAATTTGCCACCGCACACCTCCAAAAAGACGATATCCTTGTGTATGCTCCAGAGCAATACAACACACATGCATATTGGTCTACCGGCAGTCGCGAGTTCCCTGCAATTACCTTCCAGGGCATCGAGGGATGCTATAACATTCTGGAAGAAATAGACCTGAGCGAATACACAGGAGTGTTTGATTCCTTGTCACAGCATAACAAGGGCAGACTCTCTCTCAAGGAACGCAGTTGGAATGACAATGCCGCACGCTTTAACGATTACGGTGAAATCGTTGCGGTACGCAGAACCCTCAACAGAGAAAGCTATAACAACAAATCAAACGGCACGTTCCGCTTCCTTCCCGAACGATTCCCCGTGGAACTTGTTGATAACCTGAATCGCGTGCTGGACATGGCGGCGGAGAAGGGCGCACACGTCTTCTTCAGCCATCCTTCCTACAACAAGAACGCATGCGATCCTGCCACGATGACCGATGCGCATTTCGATGCTTATCATGAGCATATTCGTCAGTATATTCATGCAACGCTGATCTCCGATGTTCGCCTGAGCATTTTTGAAGGAAAGTATTTCGATAATTCCGACTACCATCTCAACGGAATCGGCAGAGAAATGCACACCAAACAGCTTGCCGAGGATATAAAAGCGCAAGGCATTCAGTAAAAAGGGAATAGAGCTGAACATTCCTTTTCCTTTCCGATTTATGCCGATCGCGGTCAAAAACCGCGGTCGGCCGTGCGAACCACCTAAAATTTCGAAATAAGGAGGTTTTCGCTTGTGCGAAGGCCGGGTGATTGATATGGATTTTATTTTTTTTGAACAGCCGATTTATCTGTTCATTCCGCTCATTTTGGTCGGTGTTCTGCTGCTTTCAAAGCTGCTGAAAAATCCGATGTATATGACAGTTGTGTCGGCTGTTTTGCATGCAGCTGCCATTGCGCTGCTTCTTGTTGAGGGAACGCTTGAGGATGCGCTGGCAACGGTGTTGCTGAGCGCACTGGTGGCGCTGTTTCTTAGTCCCAAGCCGTTACATAAAGGAGGCGAAAACTCGTGAATTTTAACTCCTTTGAATTTCTCGTCTTTTACCCCATAGTGGTACTGCTCAACTTTATCGTACCGCTCAAATATCGCGTGATCCCGCTGCTGATCGCCAGCTACTATTTCTACATCAGCCAAAGTGCAAATCTTGTCTGGCTGATCCTTTTCACCACAGCGATCTCCTACGCATCGGGTATTCTGATCGAACAAAAGCCGAAGTACAAAAAGCTATGGCTTGTGATCTCCATTGTATCGTCCCTTGCCGTGCTGTTCTTCTTCAAATATTACAACTTCTTGGCAGGCAGTGTTTCAAGCGCTCTCTCCCTTACGGGTGTAGATACGGATTTCACCATCAAGAATCTGATCTTGCCTGTTGGTATCTCTTTCTATACCTTCCAGACGCTGTCTTACAGCATCGACATTTATCGCGGCGACATCAAAGCGGAGCCGAACTTCCTTTATTACGCACTGTTTGTCTCCTTCTTCCCGCAGCTTGTTGCGGGTCCGATCGAGCGCCCCGATAACCTGCTTCCCCAGCTCATGGCGGAGCAGAAATTCAATACATCCGATCTTTCCATCGGCGCAAAGCGCATGATGGCAGGCTTCTTCAAAAAGATCGTTGTGGCGGACACGGCGGCGATTTACGTTAACAGCGTGTTCAATAATCCCACGGAAACGGGCGGTGCCGCCGTTGCGGTGGCTTCTGCGCTGTTTGCGGTGCAGATCTACTGTGACTTCTCGGGTTATACAGACATTGCCATCGGATGCGCTCGCATCATGGGCTATCGACTGATGCAAAACTTCGATCGCCCGTATTCCGCGACGAACATCAAGGATTTCTGGGCGGGCTGGCACATCAGCTTGACCAGCTGGTTCAAGGATTATCTCTACATTCCGCTGGGCGGTAATCGCCGCGGCAAGGGAATGCAGATGCGTAACCTCTTTATTGTATTCCTGGTCAGTGGTCTTTGGCACGGTGCGGCGTGGACGTTCGTTTTGTGGGGCGTTATCCACGGCATCTACCGCGTCGTGGGCATGGTCACCTTCAAAAAACGTGAAGAGCTGTATGCAAAGTTAGGCATCAATACCTCGTGGACAGCCGTAAAGGCTTTCCGCACGGTGGTGACCTTTATCATGGTTTGCTTTGCGTGGATCTTCTTCCGTGCAAATTCCACTTCGGATCTGATGGTGTTACTTGGCAAGCTGTTCACAAATCCCAGCTTCGACACCATGATCGCGGATCTCGGTCTTACCCTCAGCGGCGCGGTGATCATGGCGCTGGCAATTCTTTTGATGATCCTGATCGACCGCCGCCTGACGCTTCCTACCTATGAGGAGCCGCACGGTGTGGCGCTGAAGAATGGTGCTTCGCTGTATCTCATTTGGGGTGTCATTTTGGCTTGGCTGATCCTGCTTGCAGGCGATGGCTCCAGCGCGTTTATTTACTTCCAGTTTTAGTGAAAGGAGAGATGACGATGAAAAAAATCATAATATCCGCTATCCTCGGACTCGCGGTGCTCTTCTCTCCGATGGCGGCACTTGCAGTTGCAACCTTCAGCGCACCTTGCCAATACGAGAACACCTTCCTTGCCGGACTTGCAGACAAGCATGAGCGTCTTTCCACGCTGGAGGGCTCGCGAATCGTGCTGATCGGCGGAAGCTCGTTGGCATTCGGACTTGATACCGAGTTGCTTCAAGAATATACGGGCATGCCCGTGGTGAACTACGGACTGTATGCCACCATCGGTACCAAGGCAATGCTGGATTTGTCAAAATCGCACATCCACAAGGGCGACATTATCGTGCTTTGCCCTGAAACGGATGAGCAGACCTATTCGCTTTATTACAACGGAAAAAGCATGTGGCAGGCGCTGGACTGCGATCTCTCCATGCTGGGTGACGTGGGCTTCTTCAATTATGCAAAGCTGATGTCCACCCTCCCCGAATTTGCATCGGAAAAGCTCCGCTTTGCAAGGACCGGAACCGCGCCGAATCCTTCGGGCATTTATGCCCATGACAGTTTGAACGAGTACGGTGACATTTGTGTGGAAAGGCCCTTCAATGAAATGCCCGAATATTACGACACCACTATGTCCATCGAGCTGTCGCCCGATTTGGTGAACAAAGAGTTCATCGACTATGTGAACGATTACGCCGCTTATGCCAAGGCAAAGGGTGCCACTGTTTATTTCAGCTTCCCGCCCATCAATGCTGCCGCTGTCACAAGCGATGATGCCGAAAAGGAAGCGTTCTACAAAGCACTGGGCGCGGCGCTTGAGTTCCCGCTTCTCAGCGATTTGGATGATTATGTGATGGATAAGGCGTACTTCTATGACACCAACTTCCATACAAACAGCCGCGGCGCATTGCAACGCACAGCTCTGCTGGCAGATGATCTGCTTCGCGTTCTTGGTGGCGAGACCTATGTGGAGACATTGAAGTATTCTCCCATCGACCGTCCCGACAATTTCTTTGATCTGCTGTTCACTCACGACGAAAATTCCGTATTCTATACCTTCGAGGCCATTGAAGGCGGCGTGGTCATCACGGGACTTTCCGATGAAGGAAAGGCGCAAACGGAGCTGACGATCCCGCGCGGATACGATGGCTCGGCGGTGCTTTCCGTAAGAGCAGGAGCGTTCTCTGAAGCGAAGGCACTGACAAAGGTCATTGTACCCGAAAATGCGGTGCTGGAGATCATCGAAGCGGGCGCATTCGACGGCTGTGATGCTCTGCAGCGCGTGGAGCTTTATGTACAGCCCACGCAGATCAGCGTGGAGACCTCTGTGCTGGAGAATTTGCCCTCCGGTTGTGCGGTATATATTCCGTATTCTGCTTACGGTGACTACGCGACGGACTATCTGTGGAGCAGCTTGATGCAGTTCGTCAAGATTATAGAGGAAAAATAAAAACGTTTTTTGACGTTCATAAAAAGGTTCAAAGCTTCGGCTTTGAACCTTTTTTCTTTTCGAAATCATAATGCGGCGATGAATCGAATCGGGACAGTCATTTTTTTTGCCGCTTGTCCATATAATAAACCATCTCAAAGGGAAAGGAGAGATTGCTATGCCGCGAATTCTTCCGGCTGCGTTGGCGACATGCTTGCCATGCCGCATCACGGCGCGCATCCATGGGATGCTGGCGGACGAAATGCGGGCGGAAGAGCTTTCGGAAATCCGACTGCGGGCAGAACGCCCCGCATCCGTCACAGTGGCGGGCGAAAATCTGCTCCTTCAAGAAACGCTTTCCTGCACGGAAATTGCCGCATGCGTGCATGCACTCTGCAAGGGTTCTGTCTATGCGTTTGATGAGAGCATCCGCGAGGGCTACATCCGATTTGAAGGCGGCGTGCGTATCGGTGTTTGCGGTACCTATTCGGGAAGCGGTGTCAGAGAAATTTCATCGCTGAATATCCGCATTCCACATGCCATCCGCGGCGTTTGTGCACCTGTTACAGACTTCCTTTCGGAGAAAGTTTGCTCGCTACTCATTTATTCGCCGCCCGGCGTTGGGAAAACGACACTACTGCGGGATCTTGCCGCATGGCTCGCACGCAGAATGCGGGTGGTACTGCTCGATACCAGAGGAGAGCTTTATATGGAGGAGATGTTTGCGGAAACCATGACGGATGTGCTGACGGGTTATCCCCGTGCCAAGGGGATGGAGATCGCCGTGCGGACTTTGTCGCCGCAGGTCATTGTGTGCGACGAATTAGGAGATGCGGAGGAGGCGCGCCTGATTTTGGGGGCGCAGAACACGGGTGTTCCCATCCTTGCCAGCGCCCATGCGGCGAGTGTGGCGGAGCTTCTTGCAAGGCCCGCCGTCCGCTTACTGCATGAAAACGGTGTATTCGATGCCTATGTGGGCATTGTCCGCGAAAGGAAGCGCGGCAGGCTTTCAAAAGATTTCACCTGCACCTTTACGGAGGCAAAGAGTGCGCGATGCTCCGTCTGATTGGCGCGGCGCTTGTGTTTGCCGCCTGCGGCATGGTGGGATGGCAGACCGCGGCGATGTTTCGGTTGCGTGCGGAACAGCTTGAAGCATTTGCAAGGCTGATTTCTCATATCGGAGCGCAGGTGGATATTTTTCGCGCGCCTTTGGACAGGATTTATGCCGCGTGGGGAGATCGCGTGCTGGAGGCTTGCGGATTTCTTGCCGCACTTCGCGAAAAGGGCGGCCCTCACGCCATGCGGATATGCGGTGCGAGACTGTATCTGTCACCGACAGAAACGGCGGAGCTGACCAAATTTTTTTCGGGGCTCGGTCAATGCGGCGCGGATGAAGAAATGCGGCACATCGCCTTTTATGAAAAACGCATCGGCGAGATGTCTGCCGCGACTAAAAACGAGCTGGTCGGACGGATGAAGATCTGCCGCTGTCTCGGTGTGTTGGCGGGATTGCTTCTCGCATTGCTTTTTTTGTGATCGTAATCAAAACAAGGAGGAAGCCTTCGCAAGGCGAAGGTGAACAGAAAAATGGACATCGGCATGATTTTGAAGGTGGCGGGCATCGGTTTGATGGTCAGCATTGCCTACCAGCTTTTGGCGAAATACGGAAGGGAAGAGCAGGCGGTGCTGGTTTCTCTGGCGGGCATCGTTCTGATCATGCTGATGCTCACCGACAAGATCGGCACGCTGTTTTCGGATATCCGCAGAATTTTTGGTGTATAGCCATGCTGAAATATTGCGGGATGGCGCTGATCGCGCTGATCACGGTTCTGATTTTACGAGAGCAAAAAAGCGAAATTGCGAGTTTTGTGGGACTGACGGCGGCGGTGGTACTGTTTGGCGCGGCGGCATCGGAATTTTTGCCTGCCTTCAGCCTGCTTTCGGAGCAGCTGCGCGGGAGCGCCTTCGAGCGGCATGTTTCAGTCTTGACAAAGGCGCTCGGCGTTACACTTGCGGTGCAGTTTACCGCAGAGCTCTGCCGCGATGCGAAGGAGGACGGCATCGCCGCCAAGCTGGAGCTTGTGGGAAAGGCGGAACTGCTTTTGCTCGCTGTGCCGTTGATGCAGGAGCTGACCGCATTGGCAGGCGAAATTCTTGCGGGAGGATAGGCATGGTGGCATTCATGCGGATGTTCGTTCTGCTTGCCCTGCTGATATGCATGCGTCTGCCTGTCGGGGCATCGGAGATCTGCTCGCCCTCGGATTTTGATGCGGACTCCATTTTGAGATCACTGCCCGATGCGGTGCGAGAAGCCCTGCCCGAGGAGATCTTCCAAACGGAAGGCTTTGCGGAGCGATTTGATGCGGCATATTTTTTTGATCTGATCGAGCGTGCGATCGAAAGTGCATTTTCGCCCGCGCTTCGCATGTGCGCCGTGATGCTGGGGGTAGTGCTGACCGCCGCATCTTTGCATGCGGCAAAGGGGCTGTTTGCATCAGAAAGCATGAGCACGCTGTTTGAATTTGTATCGGGACTGTGCATTCTTTTGACGGCGTATGAAAATCTGCGCGGCTTATTTTTGTTGGCGGAGGCGTATCTGACACAGCTTTCGGGCATCGTCACGGCGATGGTGCCCGTTATGCTCGCCATCGGAACGGCGGGCGGCAATCTCACCTCCTCCATGATTTCGGGGAACGGCATGATGCTGGGGCTGGCGTTTGTGGAAATGCTGGCGGCGCATGGGCTGTTTCCGATGCTCCGTCTCTGCTTTGGAATAACTGCCGCATCGGGGATCGGCGGCGGTCTGCAACTTGGCGGCATTTCGAAAACGGTGCGGAATATCTTTACGTGGATCCTCGGATTTGCCGCCGCCGTTATATCGGCGGTGATGCACTTTCAGACGGTCATTACCGCAAGAGCGGACAGCCTTTCCATGCGTGCGGCGAAATTTGCCGCATCGCAGGCGGTTCCCGTGGTGGGCGGCATTGCATCGGATGCGGTGGGGACGGTGGCGGAGAGTCTCTCCCTGGTAAGAAGCACCGTGGGCGCAGTGGGAGTGATCATCATTCTTGTGCTGACACTTCCGATTTTGGTGCAAATTCTGCTTGTGAAATTTGGGGTAGGTGTTTCTGAAACGGCGGCGGAAATGCTCGGCTTAACACGCGAGAAAAATTTGCTGTCGGAGCTTTGCGGGCTGATTGGCTATCTTGCCGCCGTCTGTGTCATTGCCGCGCTGATGTTTGTATACGCGCTGACGCTGTTTGCCAAAACTTCGGCGGCACTTGGAAGCTAAAATCCGTGAATGGACAGACAGGGAATGAGAGTATGAATGAAATCAAAGGGTTTGTGATGTCGCTGATCGCGGCGGCGTCTGTATCTGCGCTGATTGACGGCTTTGTATCCGATGGGAGCACTCTGAAAAAGTATCTGAAATATATCATCTCCCTTGTACTGCTTCTGACATTGCTTTCGCCGCTGACAAAGCTTTTGCCAAGCGTGCCGCAGTTTTTCGACGGTATCTCGCCGGATGCAACGGCGGCAATGGCGAAAGCGAATTCCATTGTTGCGCTTTATATTGAAAAGGCGGTGGAGGAACGGTTTTTGTGCAGGGCGGAGGCGACCTGCGAGGATGGCAGATTGGTGGTTCGGATCGAACGAAAGCTCGGCTTGCTTTGTGAGGATGTGGAGCGATACATATTGCAGATTCGCGGATTGGAAGCGGAGGTGAGCTATTTTGAATGAGGATAAGCTCGGCGCAAAACAGCTTGTCGGTTATCTGAAGGAAAAGCGCAGTCTTTGGCTGATTGCAGCGGCGTTTGTCATCGGCATCGCGCTCATGCTGTTTAGCCCCACGGAGGATGTCAAGTCTACATCCATAACAGATGACGCTTCGGAAATTTTTGCGTTGGAAACAAGACTAAAGCAGCTTTGCGAGCATGTGAAGGGCGTTTCGGATGTGAGCGTGATGATCACGCCGGAGAGCTACGGCGAACAGCAGTATGCGGCGGATGTGCAGACGAGATCGGATGGGGCGATCAGCGAGGAAAGGGCAGAATTCGTGACGGTTTCCCAGGGGCTCGTTCCAACGGCGAAGCTGTCACCGAAGATCCGCGGCATCGCGGTGGTTTGCAAAGGCGGCGGCGATGCTTCAATCAAATTGAAGCTGACGAGTCTCATCACGGCACTGTTTGATGTATCCGCCGCCGCCGTCAGCATTGAAGAAGCGGGATAGGGAATATTTGCAATGCACCCGGCATATACATGTAGCACAATCTGAAAAGGAGGAAGAATTTATGGAAGAAAACAAAAACACCTTTCCGAGCGAAAGTATGCCTGCCATGAGGGAGGATAGCTGCTTTGATCGCGGCATTGGAAAAATTCGCAGTGCCGTGAAGAAGATCGGTATGCGAAATCTTGTGACGGCGGGATCCTTTGTGCTGATCGGCGCGGCGGTGATCCTCAATTTTACGCTGTTTGGCAATTCGTCACCTACCGTGGGCGACGGCGATCTGCTGGGGAGCGGGCTTTCCGAGACAGAGGAGCAGGCGGATGCGCCAAAAGCGAACACCTACTTTGCATCAGCACAGCTTTCGCGCAGACAGGCACGGGATCAGGCGCTGGCAGTCTTGCAGACGGTGGTGGACAGCGCGAGCGCAGATGAACTGTCGCGTGAGCAGGCATCGGAGGACATCAGCCGCATTGCATCGGAGATCAGAACGGAAGCAAATATCGAGACGCTGATCAAATCGAAAGGATTTGAGGAATGCGTGGCGGTCATTGCCGAGGGAAGTGCCAGTATCATTGTTCGTTCGGACGGGCTGCTGCCAAACGAACTGTCGCAGATCAAGGAGATCGTCTACGAGCATGCGGGTATTGATCCGATAGCGATCAAAATCATCGAGCAGACTTGAACAAAAAATTGCGCACCCAGAGGGGCGGGATTTTTATATTGAGATTATTCTTGTGTCGGTTCAGCAGGCGGTACATCGGTATCGGATGCCGTTTTGTCGGGTGCAAGCACATACATGACGGTGCGTACATAGATGAACAGCGCAAAAACTGCTATCAAAATGGTTCGGATATAGCTGTCGGATTCGGCACGCATCATTTTGTCTGCGAGAATGATGTTGGGGACGGAGGAGGTCAGAAGAAAAATCGGTGCGATCAAGCTGACGGCAAAATGAATCTTGCACTTTACGATCTGAAGCAATATCCGCGATTCCATCAAGAAATATACCATTGCCGCCAGAAAAGCAAGCTCGGAAAAGATCTTGATAGGGCTGGTGTGAAGCAGCGTATTGTCAAAGTATACGCGGATGAGGCAAATCGAACACCACGCGATGGGAAAGAAGGATGCGAAGGTCAGCGGGATCGGCTTGGCATCCTTTTTGATGGTTCCGAAGAAGAACAGGACGGCGGGCACGGCGGCGACAAGCTCAATGATCTCAAAAATCGAGGGTGCGCCGCTTGTTGCTATATTATATATTGTAAGAATTGCATCGGCGGCAAGCAGAAATGCACAAAGACAGCAGATGAAAATTGTGGCATCGTTAACGGGTATCTTGAAATCCGCTTGGCGCTTTGGCGCGTGAAGCAAGGAAAAGATGCCAAGCAGTATAGTGACGGCAAGCAAGACTCCGCTAAATATCTGCGGCAAAATCGCCCCATGCTCATACACGCCGTACTCTGCGTCGAGGAATACGAGGGAGAGCACCGTGCGCGAGGCTGTGAAAAGGAGCGACGCGGCGGCGGAAAGAATGATCAGCAGCATGGGAATGCGTTTTGTTTGTTTCATGGCATAAAACCGTCCTTGTAGTGCATTGTTTTCAATATATTATAACGCATGTATATGAACGCTGTATGAATAAATGGGCAGAATTACGAATATTTTCCGTTGGTATTTGAAAGGGCAGAATATTTGTGTGCATTGTATACAAAAATATGTGTGCAATTTCGTTGAATATTTTTTGTTTAAGCAGGAAAAACTTTTGAAAAACACTTGCAATTTTCCATGGAATAGTGTATAATATTATACGTTGACGTGCGTTTTATGGTGAAAGGTGGCATCCTTTCGGAGACAGTGAATCCGATTGGGTGGGAATTTTCACCGGAGTATGTCCGATATTTAACCGGGCGTTGTCAATCAGACTTGTGTCTGTTTCAAAAATTCACTATGGCTGCGTGGGAAACCCGCATGCCGGACCGCAAAAATACCGACGGGTAGTCTGCGGTTTTATTATGGGAATCCGCGAAACACCCGACACAGTGTTTGAATCAAACCGCCCTCCATTATGAAGAAGGAGGCAAAAGCAATGGCAGTCAAGGAGAAAATCAGAATCCGTCTGAAGAGCTACGACCACACCCTGATCGATCAGGCCGCTCAGAAGATCGTTGAGACCGCAAAGAGAAACGGTGCTTCCGTTTCCGGTCCCATTCCGCTCCCCACGGAGAAGGAGATCGTTACGATCCTTCGCGCTGTTCACAAGTACAAGGACAGCCGCGAGCAGTTTGAAATGAGAACTCACAAGAGACTCATCGACGTGGTTAAGCCGTCTCAGAAGACCGTTGAAGCTCTGATGGGACTTGAGCTCCCCGCCGGCGTTGAAATCGAGATTAAGCTTTAATCGAGACAAAACGTCGTTCCCCGTCCTCGGATGAGGACAAACCAAAGGTCACGTTGGCGTATCGCAAAAGCGAAAATCCAAAAC
>JAZTWJ010000032.1:0-15092 GCA_045635785.1 Candidatus Flemingiibacterium sp. | reverse complement strand
TCCTTCTACTCCAAAGCAACCACGGACTTTGAGTATCTGTTCCCCTTTGGTTGGGGCGAGCTTTGGGGCGTTGCTGACCGCACCAATTATGACTTGACACAGCATGCGGAGCATTCGGGACAGGATATGACTTACTTCGATCCCGAAACCAACGAGCGTTACATTCCTTATGTTGTCGAGCCTTCCCTCGGCGCAGACAGAATGGCTCTGGCTCTGCTTGTGGAAGCATACGACGAGGAAGTGATCGATGCGGAAAAGAACGATATTCGCGTAGTTATGCGCTTCCATCCCACCATTGCTCCCTACAAGGTTGCGGTTCTTCCCCTTTCAAAGAAGCTTGCCCCCGAAGCAATGGAGATCTACACCGAGCTTTCCAAGGACTTCATGTGCGACTACGACGAAACCGGCTCCATCGGTAAGCGTTACCGCCGTGAGGATGAGATTGGCACGCCGCTCTGCGTAACCTACGACTTTGAGTCGAAGGAAGACGGCTGTGTGACCGTTCGCGACCGCGATACCATGGAACAGGTTCGCCTGCCCATCTCCGAGCTTAAGGCTTATATTGCCGAAAAGATCAAGTTCTAATCGCTAAAAGAAGAACCCTTTGCGTTATTAACGCAAAGGGTTCGTTTTGTTATAATGTCTGCAAGGCTAATAAAGATTAGAAGCCGAAATAGGACATGGTATTGTTGTAGCAGATGTCGGCAACCATGCCTGCGAGGGTTTCCACATCGCAAGGATATTCTCCATTCTCAACCCAATCTCCGATAAGATTGCAGAGAATGCGGCGGAAATATTCGTGACGGGTATAGGAAATGAAGGAACGGGAGTCGGTCAGCATGCCAAGGAAGTTGCCAAAGGATGAAAGATTGGCAAGATCGGTCATCTGGCGGCGCATACCGTCAAGATTGTCGCTGAACCACCATGCGGAGCCCTGCATGATCTTGGGCTTGCCGTCACCGGAGGTTTCAAAGCAACCGCAAAGAGCCGCAACAGCCGCATTGTCGGTGGGATTGATGGAATAAAGCAGCGTACGGGGCATGGTATCGTTCGCATCCATCTTATCAAGCAGACGGGAGATGGGGGAGATCATGTCATAGTTACCGATGGTATCAAAGCCGGTATCCGGACCGAGTCTCTTGAACATACGCGCGTTCTGATTGCGGAGAACGCCGAAGTGAAGCTGCATGACGAAGTTTCTGCACTTATACTGTGCCGCAAGAAATGCAAGCATTTCGGTGCGGAATTTGCAAACTTCCTCAAAGGTTACGCCTGCGCCATCGTTAGCCAGCGCCTTCTTGAAGATTTCGTTCAATTCGTAGGGCGATTCTGCTTCGATGAACATGGTATAGCCGTCAAGACCATGGTCAGCGGTCTTACAGCCGCGCTCGCAGAATACATCCAGTCTCTGCATCCATGCCAGCTTGAGGGATTCCACATCTTTGATCTCGATGCCGGAAGCCTCGGAAAGCTTCGCGATATATGCGGCAAAGCCGGGCTTATCCACAGCAAGGCCCTTATCGGGACGCCATGCGGGAAGAACCTTTACTTCGTAGCCGTCGTCGGCAATTTTCTTGTGCCATTCGAGGGAGTCAACGGGATCGTCGGTGGTGCAAAGCGCTTCGACGCCGGAATTTTTGATGATATTGCGAACACTCATCGAAGGATCGCGCAGCTTTTCGTTGCAGCAGGTCCAGATCTCTTCGCAGTTCTCCTCATTGATGATGAGATTGCAGTCAAAGTATCTGCGGAGCTCAAGATGGGACCAGTGATAGAGAGGATTGCCGATGAGCTTAGGCATGCATTTGCACCAAGCCTTGAACTTATCGTAATCGGATGCACTTCCGGTGATGTATTCCTCATCCACGCCGCAGCAGCGCATTGCACGCCACTTATAATGGTCGCCGCCAAGCCAAAGCTCGGTGATATTGTTATACACCTTGTCCTCGGCGATCTCCTTCGGCGAGACATGGCAATGGTAGTCGATGATGGGAAGCTTTGCGGCGATGTTATGGTACAGCGCCTTTGCTGTCTCCGTATCCAGTAAGAAGTTCTTGCCCATGAATGTTTTCATATTGTTTCTCCTTTAATTGCGCCGATATACAGCGTTGGTACTTCTATGATACCACAGAATTGTGAAAATTTCAATAATTTTTGATGAAGTTTATCGAATATACTTGCGATTAACGTAAAAATGTGCTAAAATATAAAGTGGTATTATATTGCTCTATTGTGCCGTCTTGGGTTTTCTTATATTGCAGCGCTGCTTCGCGGCATATATCTTTGGAGGTTTTATGTATATTTTTGATTCGCATGTGCATACAAAATATTCGTTTGACGCTGCCAAAGATGGATCGAGTGAGATTTCTGCCATTCTCGATGCGGCAATTTCTGCCGGTGTGATGGAGATTTCCTTAACCGATCACTGCGATATCGACGGCATTTATAATCAAATCTATCCCCCATTCCCTGCCAAAGAGATCAAGGCGGATATTTTGTCTGTCAGAGAACGATATGAGGGGAAAATCCGCGTCAATTTCGGCATTGAACTCGGTCAGCCGCATGTGCGTGTGAACGAAGCAAATGCCCTGCTTGATGAAATGGGATATGATTTTGTGATCGGATCTCTGCATAATTTGCGCGATTATCCCGATTTTGCCCAACTGCGGTATGAGTATATCGACGACATGCAGCTTACCTATTTGATGCGCCGCAGTTTTTTGGAATTTGAGGAGATCATTTCCTTCGGCCGTATTGCCACGCTGGCACATATCACCTATATTCAGCGGTATTTGTCCGAGTACGGACGAGAATTTGATCTTAAACCGTGGAGGGATGATTACGCCGCGCTTTTCAAGAAGCTGATCACCTCCGGCATTGCGCTGGAATGCAACACATCTGGGCTTCGACGCGGCGGCATTACAATGCCCGGCAAGGAGCTGTTCGCCCTCTACCGCGAATGCGGCGGCGAGCGCATCACGCTTGGCTCGGATGCACACACAGCGCGCGATGTAGGTAACGGCATCGAAGAAGCGGCAGCGATGCTCCGCTCTCTCGGATTCCGTTCCCAAACGGTCATGCGAAACGGTGTGCTCACCGAAATCGAACTATAATTATCAATATCCGCTTTCTGAAGCGAGCGATTTTGCTTCGGCAGGCGTTCAATCGAAAGGAATATCATGTTAGATTCAACATTCAGCCTTTTATACCCCAACGGCGAGGAGCCTGCGGGCGAAAAAGTCAATATTTCCGATGAGGTCATCACAGAGCTTGGACTTGATTTTTTGATCAATCTCAAAAACTCCAATCTTTCCGACTATTTTACCACCGACCGTGCGACCATGGAATATCGCATGGATGTGATGAACGATTTGATGGAAAATCCCACCATCGTGGATACGCTCAAAAGCGTTCTGAAGCTTCTCAATGACATTGTGGAGCTTCGCCACATCAAATCTGAGACAGAGGTGGCAAAGAATTACCTCTATTCCATCACGGAAATTGAGCTTTACATTGACATTGTGGCGCGACTTGCCAAGGGCTTTCAATCGGTGCGCGGTAACGTGAAATCCCAAGCCATCAAAAAGATGACCGATACGGTGACCGAGCTTTCCGAAAGTGATTATTACCGCAATCTGAATCGCCAGCTCGGTGAACTGACGGCGAAGGTACACGAGGTGAAATCCATCACCATCGGCGTGAATCTGGATTCCGAATTTCGCCCAATTGATGCGGGTGTCGTAAGTCTGAATGCGGAGCACTTCAAGTCCGGCAAGGTCATTGACAAGATCCTGCGCATGGACTTTAAGGACGGAGACTACACCTGTATTGCTCCGCTGGTTCCCTACACGCGCTCGCAGACCGATAATGCGAAAATTGCCTTTACAAATGCGTTTAATAACGCGATGAACGACATCTTCAAGTCGGATGTACGTCAATGGCGTCAGCTTGTGCAGTCTTATGTGCTTTCCAACACGGACTTTTTACTGCGCATCATGCCCGAAATTGAATTTTTAACCAAGGCACAGCATATGCTGCTGGCTCTCAAATCCCGCGGTTTAAGTCTCGTTCGCCCCGAAATCTGCGACATGGATGCCCGCGATTTTCGCATGATTGGCATTTACAATCCCTGCGTGGCGCTGCGCGTCGATTCGCCGATGGTCAAAAATGACATCGACTTTGATAACAATGCAAAGATCTACGTTCTGACAGGCCCCAACCGTGGCGGAAAATCCGTTATCACTTGCGCGATCGGATTGGCGCAAGCCATGGCACAGCTGGGACTCCCCGTTCCTGCTAACGAGGCGAAGCTCTCGCCTGTAACTGCGATCTACACCCACTTCCCCAGCGAATCGGGCGACACCATTGAAAAGGGACGACTTGGCGAGGAATGTGCACGCCTCAATCTGATTTTCGACACCGTGGATAAATACAGTCTGGTGTTGCTTGACGAATCCTTCAGCTCCACCGGCTCTTATGAAGCGTCCTACATCGCATCAGAGGTGCTGACGGGCTTCTCGATCGTGGGATGCCGCTGTCTGTTCTCCACCCATCTGCACGAGCTTTCGGGGCAGCTTGACGAGATCAATGCAAAGTGCGCCGAAAAGGGCGGTGTCAAGATCGACACGCTGGTGGCTGGCATTCACGGAAGCGAACGTTCCTTTGAGATTACCCGCGCAAAGCCCGATGGTAAATCCTATGCCCGTGACATTGCGGAGAAATACGGACTATCCTACGATAAAATTATGTCACGCGTGGAAGCGAAGAAATAACGCTCCAACAATAAGGTTAAAGAAAGGTAGCTTTCGCTACGGCGATAGCTATGGTGATGATTGTGAACGACAATAAGATTCTCACTCTGCTTGAAAACGATTCCCGTCTGAATGCCGAGCAGCTTGCGGTGATGCTTGACAAAGAAGTGGGCGACATCAAAAAGATGATCGAAACCTACGAAAAGGACGGCGTGATCCTCGGCTACAAAACACTGGTAGACTGGGACAAAACCGACCGCGAATATGTCACCGCGCTTATTGAGCTTAAGGTTGCGCCCCAGCGTGACCGCGGCTTTGGCAGAGTGGCAGAGCGCATTTACAACTATCCCGAGGTGCAGTCGCTTTATCTGATGAGCGGCAGCTTTGATCTTGCCGTTTTTATCGAAGGCCGCACCATGAAGGAGGTCGCTTACTTCGTGGCGCAAAAGTTGGCAACCTTGGAGGATGTGGTTTCCACCGCAACCCACTTTGTTCTGCGTAAATACAAGGATAAGGGTACCATTTACGGCCCCTGCGAGACTGACATGAGAGGGCTGATTTAACCGATGGACTACAAAAGCATCCTATCTAGTACGATTCAAAACATTCAACCCTCCGGCATCCGCAAGTTTTTCGATCTGCTGAATGACCGAAAAGATGCAATTTCCCTGACCGTTGGCGAGCCCGACTTCCAGACTCCGTGGCATATCCGCGAGACTGCCATCGAATCGCTGGAAAAAGGACGCACCTATTATACATCCAACGCCGGTATGATCAATTTGCGCGAGGGGATTTCCGATTATCTAAAGCGCCGTTTCTCTCTCACATACGATCCCGCAAGCGAGATCATCGTAACGGTGGGCGGCTCGGAAGCCATTGATGTGGGCGTGCGCGCTCTGATCGATCCGGGCGATGAAGTTATCATTCCACAGCCTGCGTTTGTTTGCTACGGACCCATTGTAGAGCTGGCGCATGGCGTTCCCGTTTATATCAACACGCGCGTGGAAGACAACTTTAAGCTGACCGCCGCACAGCTTAGGGCAGCAATCACACCGAAAACAAAGCTGCTGGTACTTCCCTTTCCCAACAATCCTACGGGTGCCATTCTCACAAAAGATGAGCTTGAGGAAATCGCAGCGGTTCTGCGAGGTACCAACATTATGGTCCTTTCCGACGAAATTTACGCGGAACTGACTTACGGAAGAAAGCACGTATCCATCGCATCGCTTGACGGTATGCGAGAGCGCACCATTCTTGTCAGCGGCTTCTCCAAGGCGTATGCCATGACGGGATGGCGACTTGGCTATCTGTGTGCGCCGAGAGAAGTTTGTGAGCAAATGTACAAGATCCACCAATATGCCATCATGTGCGCGCCCACTACTTCTCAAATGGCGGCACTGGAAGCAATTCGAAACGGCGATGATGACATCGCCATGATGGCTCGCGAATACAATCGCCGCAGAAGGACCATCATCGACGGATTGCGTAAAATCGGCATCGAATGCTTTGAGGCGGAGGGCGCATTCTATGTGTTCCCGCAAATCGGGAAATTCGGTCTGTCCAGCGATGAATTCTGCCAGCGACTGCTTGACGAAAAGGGCGTGGCAATCGTTCCGGGCAATGCATTCGGCGCATGCGGCGAGGGCTTTGCAAGAATTTCCTACGCTTATTCCGTGGAGCACATCGAAAAGGCGCTCACGAAAATGGGCGAATTTGTGAAGCAGCTGAAAACGAAATAGTGGCAAAAGGAAGCTTTCGTTTCGCGAAAGCTACAAGTTGAGATTATGATGAAAAATAAGCAGCATACGCCGAATTCTTCCGTGAAGGCGGCGAAAAAAAAGAAGATGGCGATCGCCATTGTTGTTATGTGTGTCATTGCGGTGATCGGCATGTTTTTCCTCAATACCGAAATGCTTTTCGATTTTTCTTCGGAGGAGACCACAAAAATCCCACATAACAATAAAGGAAGCAGCGAGCATATTATCACTCTATACAAGCCCGATTGGAATACTAATATCTTTGAACGAGCGGATTATCTTGACAAAAACCGCTATCTCACCTTCGCGGAGGGCGGCATGGAGCTGACACTTGTGGACGGTAACTATTCCGAATATGGAGACGAGGTACAGTTGCTTGCCGATTATTTTGATGCACTCATGCAGGGCGATGCAGAGAAGGTATGCAGTTTTTATGCGGACAGCTATTTTGAGTCCCACGATCGGTGGGAAAAGATCACCATGCAGAAGCTATACGATATGAAGGTGGAATTTCTTAATAAAAAGGAAAGCGAGTCCACCATTGAATATTATTACCGCGTGAGCTACAAGATCATGGAAAATGACGGTACCTTCCGAGACGATCTGATCAGCGACGCCGTCAAGGCACAGTTCTATGTCATTACCGATTTCGGTTATGAGATGAAAATTACCGATGTTTCTTACAAATATCAAGGCAATTGATTGTTAAAGGTCGTAAAACACAGGTTCACCCTCAAATAATACAGAACGGGAGAGGAATTCCTCTCCCGTCTTTTTATATTCCAAGCGTGCGCTTCATTTGCGGAATCGCCGAAATTGCCATGGCACCGGCCATCGTGAACACCAGCTCGGGCAGCATGTAAAACACGTTATATGCCAGCGAATACGTCCAAACAGTCCAGCCCTCGGGCGCCGTCTCCGCCCATATCGTCACGCCCGAAATGTAGTGGCAGATCATGCGCATCAGCAGTGCAAGAAAAATGCCCATACACATCCGCGCACGACTTCCTCGGAAGAATCCGGTGATACCAAGTGCGGTGAATGCAACGATGTAATCGGCAAAAATACAAATCACAAGCACCATTGGCGAAAGTCCCCATGCAAAGCATTTGCTGAGCATAAGCTGAATGACCGAATAGACAAATGCGGTTCCAAATCCCCATTTGGCGCCGAACATCAGCCCCACAAGGCAAATCGGCAGCATGGATAACAGTGTCACAGAGCCGCCGAACGGCATTTCGAAAATGGGTATGAGTGAAAGCGCGGTTCCCATGGCAAGCAACAGCCCGCATCGGGCTAAAATTTGAGTAGATTTCATAAAATCCCTCCTGTAAAAAAATTCTCCGAACAGAATAACCTGTTCGGAGAAAAAGCATACAAATTTGCCTCAATCTGACGTGTTGTCAGTTCCCTACGCCGGAATTACCCGTACAGGTTCATCGGGTTCGGCATATGCCGTCTCAGCTATTCCCTTCGGAATTCGCACCCCTTGAGTTATTCAATTCAAAGTATAACCATTATACCACGCTTCCCTGTTTTTGTCAATCGTTATACTGCACAAATCATTTGTTAATTTTCGTGGAATATTTCAGTCGAACACAAGTAGTGAAGCCCATATTTTTCAGCGCGTTTTCGGACTGACATTGATTTTCGGTCGTGTTGAAACCTTCAATAAGCGGTATCTTCACTTGAACTCTATCGGGATATGCTGCGAGAATTTTCAGATTTTGCTTCATCATGTCGGAGGAACGCCCTGTATAAGCGAGGTATGTTTCGTCATCCATGTCCTTCACGTCCACGATGAACAGGTCAATAAACGGCAATACAACCGACAGGTTTTGTTCCTCAACAGCGAGGGATGTTTCGATAGAAAAACGCCAAGTTTTGCCTTTCTCGCGGCAAAAAGCGATAAACGCTGCAATAAACTCCGCCTGAAGAAGTGGTTCCCCGCCGCCGAAAGTCACGCCACCACCCGTTGCATCAAAATAGAGTGCGTCGCATTGCAACGCTTCATACAAGCTTTCTACGTTGTATCGCTGTGGGATATATGGGCGATTGCACTGGGGATTTAAGCAGTATTTGCAGGCAAGTGGGCAACCGTGTCCGCCCACCAACGTGGTTACACCGATGCCATCGCTGCCCATGCGATGGCGTCCGATGCCGATGGAGAGAAATTCGCCCATTATTTGCCCTCGTCTATCTCATTAGGGAGAATAAGATCCCCCGGCACCTCGCTATCGTCGGCAAGCGTTTGAGGCGGCTCCGTGACGATGGGCAGAACGCCCGCAGTCGGCTCAATCATTTCACCGTCAACGGAGGTTTCGGTAATCGGCATCATCATATCGCCCTCCAATTGCACTTCCCTTCCCAAAACGCGATCGACGATTTCACAGGAGGTAGTATTCAATGCAATTAGCCCCGCGGAAATGCCTGCTACCGCGATTTTGAAGCCTTGTTTTTTTCGCTCTGCCAGCCCACGTTCAATTATTATTACCTCCGATTCACAGCGTGGACAGGTGCCCTTGCATTCTCCCGTATGTGTGCATGCCGGCATATCCAGCGGAATTTCATTCGCTGATGCTATATCACGACGAATTTGCTTGAGAATCTCGCATTTTTGTTTGCCTGTCATAGTCAGACCATGACTTTCGCCGCAGCGAAAGCTACCTTTCTGCCCTTTTGGGGCTTAATTTGCGAAGCATAACTTTGATATATGACAATGGTAGAGCCACAAAAGCAGAGTTTGATACTTCATTTTCAAACAAATGCCTTCTTTTTGTCATCTATACTGATTAGACGAAAAAAGGGCGGTTTTGTTCCCAAAAAAAGAGCGAGGGCAAAAGCCCTCGCTGATTTTTGATTATTTATCGGTTTCCTGATCCTCTGCTTCGTCATCCACAACGTCAAATTTCTCGTTGCAGCTGGGGCAGGTGATATCGGACGGATCCACGGTTTCATCAAAGTAGACCTTTTCGCCGCATTTCGGGCACTCTACTTCATAAAAAACTTCTTCGTCGTCATCGCAGTCACAGCAATCGCAGTCGCAATCATCATCGTCGCAGTCGCAGCAATCGCAGTCACACTCGTCGTCATCGTCATAATCGTCGTCTTCGTCGTCGATATCGTAGAAATCGGCTTCAAGCTCGCCAAGATCATGATCAAGCTCATCTAAATAAGCGTAATGCGTGTCGATTTCATCCTCCAGCGCTTCCATCTTGTCAGCGATGTCGGATACAAGCTCCAGCATTTCCATCAGCAGCTTGTTCTTTGCTTTGGTGGTGTCGAGGTTCATGCCCTCTGCAAGTCCCTGCAGATATGCAGCCTTTTCGGTAAGCTTCATGTTGTTACCTCCGTATATTAAATTGGGTCCCGCAGACAAGTTGCCACCTGATAGCGGGAAATATGTCTTTTCTTAAATATGTGTGCTCAATAGATACGATCGCTTATGCGCGCTCGAGATACTCGCCGGTTCTGGTGTCGATGCGGATCTTGGTGCCAATGTCGATGAACAGCGGAACCTTAATGGTTGCGCCGGTCTCCAGCGTAGCAGGCTTGCTTGCGCCGGTTGCGGTGTCACCCTTGAAGCCGGGCTCGGTGTCGGTAACTTCGAGAACAACGAACATGGGAGGATCTACTGCAAATACCTTTCCCTTATAGGAAATGATCTTGCACATTTCGTTTTCCTTAACGAACTTAAAGTTATCGGAAAGGGTGCCTGCTTCGATGGGAAGCTGCTCAAAAGATTCCATGTCCATGAAGTAGTAGAGCTCGCCGTCGTTGTAAAGATACTGCATATCCTTTCTGTCAACGATTGCATTCTCAAACTTATCGGTGGGGTTGAAGGTGCGCTCGGTTACAGCGCCCGTCATAACATTCTTCATCTTGGTACGAACGAAAGCCGCGCCCTTACCGGGCTTAACATGCTGGAATTCTACAACCTGCAGAACCTGTCCGTCCATTTCGAAAGTGATACCGTTCTTAAAATCTCCGGCTACTACCATTTTGTAATTCCTCCGTTGGTTTTGTTTATGAAATATTATTCTATTGCGCAAATTACTCACACAGCTTTTTTAGGGCTGCATGATTGCATTAGTATAAATATTTTACTACATTTTACGGTTTTTTTCAAGAGTATTTTCGAAAAAAATTACATGTTTACAATATGTTCACAGTATTCTCCGGATACCCATTATTTTTTTACAGAATCGTATTGCAAACAAACGCTTTTTATGGTATAATATAATGGTTATATTATGTCTATATTTATGATTGGTGTTGCTTTGATGAAACTACATTTACCTGATCTTCTCGCCATTCTGCTCGTGCTTGCCCTTGCGGGAATGTGTGCCGCTTTTGTTTTCATGGGAGAGAGCGGCGCATCGGTTCTTGTCAGCGCAAACGGATATACCTATCCCCTGCTTATGACAGACGGCGTACATGTCATCGAATCGGCAGGCTATCACTTCACCATTGAAATTTCGGATGGTTCATGCAACGTTACCGAGTCAGACTGCCCCGACGCTCTTTGCGCCGCCATGCCTGCCATCAGACGCGCAGGCGAGGTCATCATTTGCGTTCCCGCCAAGCTTTCGCTGCGCGTGGACGGCAGTGAGAAAGGAGCGATTGACGGTGTCGCAGGCTAAAAAAATCACCTTTCTTGCGCTGCTTCTCGGCGCCGCGCTGATCCTTTCTTATGTAGAAGCGCTTGTTCCCCTCGGCGCCTTCAAGATCGGTCTTCCCAATGTGGCAGTGCTTCTCATATGCAAGCTGTTTTCCCGCCGCATGGGATTACTGTTATCTCTTGCGCGTATATCGCTCAGCACCCTGCTGTTCGGTTCCGTTACCGCCTTTGCGTTTTCGCTTGGCGGCGGTATCCTTGCATGGATTCTCATCGCACTCACGCTGCCGTTTTATGGAAAGATCTCCTTTATCGGCATCTCCGTACTTGCGGCGGCTGCACATAATTTCGGTCAGACGATTGCCGCTTGCTTTGTTTTTGGCTCTGTCGCGCCGCTTGCTATGCTTTGGTGGCTGCTTTTGCTTGCAGTTCCTGCGGGCATCCTCACGGGCATGCTCGCACAGATCGTATGCGGCAGACTCACTCATCTTCTAAACGGAGGAAAAAACGCTTGAAAAAGCTGGTCATTCCCCTCATTTGTCTGCTCTTTCTTTGCGGATGCGAATCGCGTGAGATACGCGCCACCTTCCGAATGGATACGGTTATTTCCTGGGATATTACACATCCCGATGCAAAAGATCTCGTATCCGCCTGCGATCAAGATATTGGAATGTGGGAGCAGATCTTCTCCGCGCATATCAAAAACAGCGATGTTGACCGCTTCAACGAAAGCGGTGAGGCGCTTCTTTCCGAGGAAACCGCAGAAATTGTCAAGATAGCCCTTGAAGCATATGAATCTACAAGCGGCGCATATGACATCACTATTGCTCCACTTGTCAGACTTTGGAATATTACACACGGGGATGAAAATTGGCTGCCCCCCGTACAGGCGGACATTGATTCCCTGCTGAAGTCGGTGGGAAGCGAAAAGCTATCCCTTGAAAATAGAACGCTCACCGCGCCCAAAGGCACCGAGATCGACCTTGGCGGCATCGCAAAAGGCTATGCGCTCGGCAAAACCGCGCAAAGTTTAGCGAAGGAAAATGCCGTCGGCACAGTCAGCTTTGGCGGAAATATTGCTGTGATCGGCAAAAAGAGCGACGGCTCACCATGGCGCGTCGGCATTAAAAATCCCGCCGCCCCCGAAACGCTATCCGGTGCCATTAACGTGGATAGCGGAATTGTGGCTGTCAGCGGCGGTTACGAGCGCTATACCGAGTACGAAGGCAAACGGTACCATCATATTCTGGATCCGAAAACCGGTCTCCCCTCCGAAAGCGATCTTGCCTCTGCGGTAGTTTGGGTAAAACAATCGGATGCGATCCACGGTGCATGGGCGGATGCCCTCTCCACCGCGCTGTTCATTTTAGGCAGTGAGCAGGCGGCATCCATCCAAGCGTCAGCTCCTATCGAATTTGAGTATATTCTTATCAAGACAAACGGCGAAATTATGACAAGTCCAAATCTTGTCTCCCAATTTACTCCCACAAAATAGCGCTACCGTAAAGGAACCATCATAATGATAAAAATCACAAAAGAACAGCTGTCAGAGCAGCTTCTCTATATGGACCGCGTTCGTAAAACCGAAAGCGGCAAAAAAGTCTTCATCCGTACCTTCGGTTGCCAACAGAATGAAGCCGATTCCGAACAGCTTGCGGGCATGGCGGAAAAAATGGGCTATCAAGTCACCGATGAAGCGGAATCTGCCGATCTGATCCTTGTCAACACCTGCGCCGTAAGAGAGCACGCGGAGCTTCGCGCGCTGTCTGTCACGGGACAGTTCAAGAAGCTCAAAGAGCAAAATCCAAGTCTGATCATCGGCGTATGCGGCTGTATGGTCACCCAAGAGCACCGCATGAACGCCATTAAGAAATCCTATCCTTACGTGGATTTTCTCATTGGCACAGGTATGCTCTATCAGTTCCCGCAGATCCTCGCAGAACGTCTTGATGGCGGAAAAAGAAGCTTCACCGTGGATGCATCGGAGGGTTCCCTCGCGGAAGGGCTTCCCATCAAGCGATCCTCGAAAATCAAAAGCTATATCAGCATTATGTACGGATGTAATAATTTTTGTTCCTACTGTGTCGTGCCGTATACGCGTGGCAGAGAACGCTCCCGTGAAAAGGATGCCATTTTGGAGGAGGCGCGTCGCGTCATCGCCGATGGCGCAAAGGAGATCACGCTTCTAGGACAAAACGTCAACTCTTATCGCGGCGATGTATCCTTCCCTGCGCTACTCGATGAGATCTGTCATCTTGACGGCGATTTTATCGTTCGTTTTATGACAAGCCATCCTAAAGATGCTTCAAGGGAGCTGATAGATATTATGGCGGCAAATAAAAAATGCGCCAAGCAATTCCATCTTCCACTTCAAAGCGGCTCCGCACGGATTCTGCAGGAGATGAATCGCCGCTATACCCCCGATGCATACCTTCGCCTTGTGGAATATATGCGCGAAAAGATACCCGATATTGCCATCTCCTCCGATATTATCGTTGGATTCCCGAGTGAGAGCGATGCGGAGTTTGAGGAAACGCTCGCTATGTTAGAACGCGTGCAATTTGACAGTATCTATTCCTTCATCTATTCGCCGAGAGCCCTGACGCCCGCGGCAGAAATGGACGGGCAGATTTCTGCAAATATTAAATCAGAGCGTTTGACGCGGCTTATGGATACGCAGAACGCGATTTCCCTGAAAAAGAACAAGGCGCTGATGGGCAAAACGCTCCGTGTTCTGGTGGAAGGTGAAAGCAAAAATTCGCCCGATATGCTGACAGGACGCGCCGATTCCAACAAGCTTGTGCACATTCCACGCACGGTAGAATCAGAGATGTTGATCGGTAAATTCGCATCCGTCACAATTGATAAGGCGGAAACCTTTGCGCTGTTTGGCAAGCTTGAACATTCGGTGCAATAATTTCAGTCACGATCCCCGACAGATCACGACATTTCGGTGATGCTATGAAGGCCGGCGGTGTGAATATAAAATGTAACAAAATGCAAAGGAGAATATGAAAAATGGAAGTTATGGAACTTGCTGCCGAGCTCGGCAAGCTGATCAAGGAAGATCCCCGCGTGGTTGCTATGCAGGCGGCAGAAAAGGCTTATGAGGAGGATCGCGAGCTGCAGACGCTGATGGTAGAATACAACGCACAGTCCACCGCTCTGACCGAGGAATACAAAAAGGAAACCCAAGATGCGGAATTTATCAAGGCGATCGAGCATCGCATCAACGAGCTGTATCATGCCATTGTGGAGAACCCCAATATGTTGGCTTATCAAAAGGCACAGGAGGTTGTCAATGCCTTCATGAATGAGGTCAACGGCGAGATCTCCTATCAGATCACCGGCAAGCGTCCCTGCTCGCACGACTGCTCATCCTGCGGCGGCTGTCACTAAACATTCCAGAGGCGAAGACTTCCCCTTCGCCTCGAAAGGAGAGCGCAGGAAAAGCTTCCCGCGTGCTCCTTTCGATCAATTTACGGTCGGTTACAAACACGCTTTTGCAATCGGATTTGCCTTAGTTTTATAATATTACAACGGAAAGGTACGGTTCCCATCATGACGCCAATGATGCAGCAATATTTTGCGATCAAAAACGAATATAGCGATTGTCTGCTCTTTTACCGTCTCGGAGACTTTTATGAAATGTTTTTCGAGGACGCCAAGATCGCTTCCAAGGAGCTGGAGCTGACATTGACCGGACGCGACTGCGGCGAGGAAGAACGGGCGCCCTTGTGCGGTGTTCCCTTCCATTCGTCGGATGGCTATATTGCAAAGCTGATTGAAAAAGGCTACCGTGTGGCGATCTGTGAGCAGACCGAGGATCCTGCCACCGCAAAGGGGGTGGTTAAACGTGAGGTCATTCGTGTGGTAACACCCGGAACCTTAACGGACACAGCACAGCTTCCCGAGCAGGAAAACAACTACATAGCCGCCGTCAGCACCATCGACGAACGTATTGGC
>JAZTWJ010000031.1:0-24667 GCA_045635785.1 Candidatus Flemingiibacterium sp. | reverse complement strand
CAGCCCATATTCCACTTGAAGTTAAAACCGAGTCCGCCCTCCGAAACCGGCTTTGTGATCGCTTTCCAATCGGTGGATTCCTCCGCGATCATCAGCACATCGGGAAATTCGCCGAACAGCACTGTGTTCAACTTTTGGAAGAAGGCGATCGCCTCCAGATTCCGATTGTCGCCGTATTGATTGGGCACCCAGTCGCCCGGATCTCGATCAAAATCCAAATACAGCATGGATGCCACCGCATCTACGCGCAAGCCGTCAATGTGAAACTCTCTGAACCAATAGAGCGCATTGGAAATGAGGAAGCATTCCACCTCATTTCGCGCCACGTCAAAGAAGCGCGTTCCCCAAACCTGATGCTCCATCCGATCCCATCCCTGATATTCATACAAGGGTTCACCGTCAAATTCATACAATCCGTGGGCATCCTTAGGAAAATGGGCGGGAACCCAATCTAAAATGACACCAATGCCCATGGAATGCAGTTTGTTGACAAAATAGCGGAAATCATCGGGCGTTCCATATCGAGAGGTGGGAGCATAATAGCCGCACACCTGATAGCCCCATGAACCGTCAAAGGGATGCTCCGCGATAGGCAGCAGCTCCACATGGGTGAAGCCCATCTGCTTCACATAGGGCGCAAGCTCGTCCGCAATTTCGCGATAGCTTAAATAGTTTTCACCGTCCTTGGTGCTTTTGCCGTCTCTTGTTTTCCACGAGCCAAGATGCAGCTCATAGATGTTCATGGGCGCGGCGAAAAATTCGTTTCGTTCAATATTTTGCGATTTGATGCCCTTTCGTGCCACGGTTCGCATCCGTCTTGCAAGCCAGAGCGAATCCGTCCATGTGAAGGGCTTCGGCTCGTAGATCTTTGAGGCGGTTTCTCTTAACGTCTGCCCGTAGCGCGCATAGGGATCCGCCTTCAGATGCACCCCCGCCTTCGAAGTGATTCGGTATTTATAGTTGGCACCGTCTAAAGATTTGTCAGCGCGCAGGATATATTCCCAAATGCCCATATCCGTGATCCGTTGCATGGGAGCTGTGGGCTGCCATCCGTTGAAATCGCCCACCACCTCCACAGAAAGAGCATGAGGCGCCCAAACGCGGAAGGTATAGACATAGCTTTCGCCGTCATTTTCAAACTGACAGCCGAGGTATTCATATGCGCGGTAATTGGTGCCTTGATGAAAAAAGTAAGATGCCTGATCTGCGGTGGGTACCCGATGCCTTTTTATCATTCCTGTCTCCTTCAATTTCGTGTCCGTATTTACCTATACAGTATAACACAATGATGTATGCAAAATCGGTCGAATCAGCACATTTCGCTAAAATGATTCCGACTTTTCTCTAAAAAATCCAAGAAGCTATCTCTTGTATGTACCGCAAAAATTCTTGACGATCTCAATAATGGCGGCACCGTATTTTTCCGCCTTTTCTGTGCCGATACCGCGCACATTCAAAAGCTCCGTTCGGGACTTCGGCTGATGCACCGCGATCTCACGCAACGTCGCATCGGTAAAAATGACATACGCAGGCACGCTCCGCCTGTCGGCAAGCTCTCGCCGATACTTGCGAAGGGCTTCGTAAAGCGGTGTATTTAAATTTCCCTGCGACGGGTAGAACGATGACTTTACGGCACGCTTTTTCTGCGTTTGTTTGAGGATCTTCACCGTCATGGTCTGTCCCGATCTTACAAATTCGTCAAGCGAGGTGTCAATGGACAGAATGGGATACTGCCCCTCACTGCGGCGAAGCATTCCAAGCTCCACCATGCGCATCATCACATCGCGGATCAGATTGACGGGCTCCTTTTCCAAAAGCCCAAATCCGCGCTCCTCGGTGAATCCCAGCGCTTCCATGCGCCCGCTTGCATCGCCGTGCAGAAAATCGGTGATAAACGCCATGCCGAATCGCTCTCCAGTTACATCCACCGCCATGCGAACGGCACGAACAATGTCGGTCACATCCCGCGTTTCAAATTCCTCGCGGCAGGCGGAGCATTTCCCACAGTTTTTGATTTTCGGCGTCTCTCCGAAATAACGCAGGATATAGCTTCGCAGACATTCTGTGGTTCTGCAGTATGCGATCATGTGGTCCAACTTTTTTAGACGGTTCTTTTTGGCAAGCTCCCGATCCTCTGCAGAAGCCTCCCCATCCTCATCTCCGCCCTGCTCAATGAGAAATTTCGCCGTATGAATATCCGCAGGCGAATACAGAAGAATGCAATCCGCTTCGCTTCCGTCGCGTCCGGCGCGACCTGCTTCCTGGTAATAGGATTCCATGGAAAGCGGCAAATTATAATGGATAATAAATGCCACATCCGGCTTGTCTATGCCCATGCCGAAGGCATTGGTGGCGACCATAATGGGCTTATCGTCTCGGATGAACGCATCCTGATTGAAGCTCCGATGCTCGTCCTCCAGCCCCGCGTGGTAAAAGGTTACGGGAAAGCCCTCCAGTGCAAGTCTTTGGTAAAGCATCTCCACATTTTTGCGCGTCATGGCATAAATGATGCCCGATCTGTTTGGATTGGCACGGAGATATTCACAAATAAAGTCGGCGCGATTTGCCGCCTCCGAAACGCCGAAATACAGATTCGGGCGATCAAAGCCCGTTGTTATTTCGTATGGATTCTGCAAAGCCAGAAGCGATCTGACATCGCTTTTCACATGCTCGGTTGCGGTGGCAGTGAACGCCGCCGTCACCGGTCTGCGCGGAAGCATGGAAATAAAATCCGCAATATGAGTATAGCTTGGACGAAAATCATGCCCCCATTGAGAAACGCAGTGCGCTTCATCCACCGCCACCAGCGAAATATCCGCATACATGGCAAAATCAAGAAAGCTATCCGTCAAAAGCCGCTCGGGAGCGACATAAATGATTTTGTACACACCCATGCGAGCATTCTTCAGTGCCTTGGAAAACTGTGCGGCAGTCAAGGAGCTGTTGAGATAGGCGGCGCGAATGCCATTTTGATTGAGCACCCCCACTTGATCCTTCATCAGAGAGATCAGCGGCGAAATCACAAGCGTAATGCCTTGCATTAACATGGCGGGGATCTGATAGCAAATGGATTTACCCGCACCGGTTGGCATGACCGCCAGCACATCCTTGCCCGCAAGCAGATTGTCGATGATGGGCTCCTGCCCCGCGCGAAAGGCATCGTAGCCGAAATATTGTCTAAGAATGCTGTGTTTGTCCGCCATATATGTGACCGCGGCTTTTGCGTTGCAAAAGCCTCCTTTCCTTGGGACGCCATCTGCGTTTTTTACTGTGTTTTTCAGATATTTTTCAGATATATTATATCAAATTTTTCGAATTTTGTAAAGGGAATCCCCGCTTCTTCCATAAAAAATAGGCGCAGCGCGCCTGATATTGTATGTACTTTTTGAACAAATTATGTTTTTATTTTTGTGTTTTTTGCCGATTCATATTTTTTCTTTGTGGCATTTCCGCCGCGAATATGGCGTTCGGATTTATTGCAGGCAAGGACTTCCGCCACTTCTGCGTACAACGCAGGCTCTATTTTTCGAAGGCGGACGGTAATGTCCTTATGTACGGTGGATTTGCTGACACCAAAGGCAGCCGCCGTGCTTCTCACCGTGCTTTGCTGTTCTATCAGATACCGCGCCAGCATGCGTGGACGTTCCTCTTGATCGTAAAACATGTGCTCATCCTCCTGCTATCAAAAACCATTCCTTTACGGCTTTGTGTTCCGGTAAAACGTCTGTATCCGACTTGCAGACGACAAGGAAGCTTTTGCCAATGAGAAAGCCTCAGTCATATATATGAGAGAAATGCCCTGTTTAGACATGAGAAACGGCATCAAATGCTAAATTTTGTATGCAGCACAATTTTGCGGATTTTTTATATATTGGAGAATAAATGCACAAATCTATATCGAAAATTAGTGCATTCTTCCGAATTTTCAGGCATTGCTTCTTAAATCATCATTATACACAATTCCTTGTCATATTTTTGTGTATATTAACGGGCGCGTTCATCGAATAAGCGATCGTCAAACCAAATTCGACATCCGTTTGAAAAGTATTCACAGTTTATACATCTATTGTGCGTTTCTCATACCGTTCAAACGTGGTATAATAGATATATACGCGATGGATTTTTCAACAAATTCAAGGAGGGACATTCAAATGAAGCATACCTTTCAATTGGCTCTAACGACTCTGCTCAGTGCTGCTCTGCTGTCACAAAGCATGGCAGCCGTTTCGTTCACCGGTATCGGCGAGGTGACCTCCATAGAGCGTGACGTCATCGGCGACGGCCTCACCTACACCGAATACGGCTCAGAAACACAGCAGGCCTACATATTTGAATACGATCCCACGGGAAGCGTGCTTCCGCTCGTTCGTTACGGCGACACGGTTTACGGCAAGGATCGCCTCAGTTCCCTCAGCGATGCCGCATGGAGCGATAAAAAAACCGTTCTCGGCGCCGTCAACGGCGATTTTTACAGCATGCAGACCGGTGTGCCGATGGGCGTTATGATCGATGACGGAAAGCTCATCACCTCCGATGATAACAAATACGCCATCGGCTTCACCGCCGACGGAAAGGCGATCATCGGAAAGCCGCAGATCCGCACGGCAATGGTCAATCTCACCCGCGGATCCTCCATGTTAAATGTGGATCAGCTCAACAAATTCCCCACCCAATGGGGCGTTTATCTGCTGACCGAGGAATTTGCATCCACAACCCTCTCCACCATTGAATCGTTGGAGATCGTCATCCGTCTAGACAGCAAATTCAAAGCGACTGGAAGCGTATCGGGAACCGTCATCGACGTGATCGACGGCGACTGCAACAATGCCATTCCAAAGGACTGCGCCGTGATTTCCATAGCGAATATCAACGAAAATTACGCAAAGTTTGCAAGTATTGCCGTAGGTGATAAGCTGCGCTTTGACACGGTCTGCGCATCGGGTTGGGAATCTGTCACCACAGCCATCGGCGGCGGCGATCTCATCCTCGAAAACGGCGCAATGCCCGAAAATATCTTGGACGAAGATCACGAAACGGCCGCCAATCCCCGCACCGCCGTCGGCATCAAGGAAGACGGAAAAGTGGTATTCTTTGCGGTGGATGGCAGACAGAAAACGGCAAAGGGCTTGACCGAAACCGAGCTTTCCGCCGTCATGCGAGAGCTTGGCTGCACAAGCGCACTGAATTTGGACGGCGGTGGCTCCACCACTGTCATGGTCAAGCATTCCACAGCCACCGAAACCGTCTGTGTCAACAAACCTGCAGACGTCAACTACCGTGCGATAGCAAACGGCATTCTGTTTGTCAGCAAGCACGCCGCCGATGGCGTTTTCTCCGCCATTTCCGCCCTTCCGAACACACCGCTTCTTTTGGCGGGCAGTTCCCTCTCCTTTACCGCAAAGCCGCTGGACAAGGCATACATGCCCGCAGGGCTTGACATCGGCTCCGATAAAGTGACGCTATCCTTTGCAGATGGGACAAACTATGGACCAGAAGCAGGCTCCGTATCGGGATCCGTCTACAAGGCAGGCTCCGTTCCCGGCGAATATCGCTTGAAGGTGACCGTCCCCAACGGACTTGATCTTATCAGCACCGAGGCAAGCGTCATCGTTGTGGATCAGTTGGACAGCTTTGAGGTCACGCCGACTTACGCCAAGGTCAAGCCCGGCTCTCTTGTGAAACTGAATATCAGCGCTAAGAGCGGCGAAAACAGCCTGATCGCCACGAAGGATTCCTTCCACTACACGCTGAACGGAACCCACGTGGAAGCCAATCAGAAGGATTATCCGGGAGCATGGCTGCTCTGCGATATCGGCTATCTCGACATGAACGGCAACTTCCAGACCTTCGGCAATACAGAGGGTGAGGTTGATATCGAGATCACCTACGGCGATATGGTTCAAAAGGTACATATCGACAGCAGCACCAAATCTGACCGAATATCCGATTTTGAAAAGGGCGAAGATGTGGGAAAATTCCGTTTATCCGCCGAAGGCTCGGAGCTTTATCTCGCCCCTTCAACAAGCGGCTATAAATCCGCAGGTGCGCTGGAGATCGGCTTCTCCTATCACACGGCGGCAACCAAACGCTTGTTAGATCTCAAGCTCCGCGAAGAATTCCCCATCGCTCCCTCCGCCGAAAGCATCAAAATGTGGGTGCGCGGTGATATCAGCAGCCCCCTTAGTGCTATTGTAGCTGACGAAAGCGGCAATGAATACATGCTTTCCTATAAGGTTTCCAAGGATTACTCCCGTCAGCTCGGCTGGCGCGAGCTGACCGCTGTTATTCCCGACTCTCTGAAAATCGGACAGCTGTCGCTTCGTTCGCTGCTTGTGATCAACGGTTCCGGTGAAGCGGAAAAGACGATCACCGTTGACGATGCCATCGTCTATTACGGCGCGCCGGATGTGCCCGTTCTTCAAATCGGTGAGCATTGGGGCGCCAACGGTATTCATCTTCTGTTTGATATGGGCGTAATTCAATTGTATGACTGCGAAACGGTGAACGACGCACCTACCATTGATCCCGACAAGCTGCTCACTCGCGCAGATTTTGCCAAAATTATGTCGCTGTGGATGGGCTACAACGCCATGGAATACCTTGAAGGCATCCCGTTAGAAGCAGATACGCCTTATGATAAGGCGCCTTACATCCGTGCGGTCATCGACAAGGGGCTGATGAGCGGACGAGACAAAGATGCCACCGGTGCGGTTATCTTCGATGCCAATGCACGCATCACCCGTGAGGAAGCATTCAAGGTGCTCGGAACGCTGGTTTCTCAAGCCGATGACGGATTGATCAGCTTCACCGATGCAGAGGATATTTCGGAGTGGGCGCTCTCCGGTGTGAGAAAGATGGTAAAAGCAGGGCTGATCTCGGGTTATGCCGAGGACAATACCATTCGTCCGAAGGCGCAGATCTCCCTTGCCGAGCTTGCGGCACTTCTCTCCAAAATGTAAAAGCAATCGGCTCCCGACTATGGATCGGGAGCCGATTTTCGTTGATTGATATATGGATGCGTCTGCCATAGAATCGCATCCGCAGTCGTTTGTCGTTAATCTAAAAATCCAAAATGGTTTGGTCCTTGTAAACCCCACGCCAATCCGCCTCAAAGCCGCTTATGGCGGCATCGGTCATGGGATGGGAAATGAGATTTTTCAAAATATCCGCGGTGACAGTGACACTGTGGCATCCGCACAGGGCGCACTTATGCACCTGCTCTGCATTTTTGAAGCTGGCTGCAAGCACCTGACAGGGGAGCTTGTGAATTTCCAATTCTTTCACAATCTGCGCCACCACATCCACGCCATCGCCCAAAATATTGTCAAGGCGATTTACATAGGGTGCAACAAAGCTCGCTCCTGCCTTGGCGGCGATCAATGCTTGCGCCGGTGTAAAAATGGCGGTCATCGTCACGCCGATGCCAAGCGGCTTCAAAGCCATCGTAGCCTTCAGCCCTTCTTCGTTGATGGGAATTTTAACGTAAAAATCCCCACCCAAAACCTTTTTTAGCAAAACCGCTTCTTCAACGATCTTTTCCGCTTCGGTTTGGACCGTTTGAACGTGAAGCATCTTTTCGGGGCCGATAATACTGCGAATTTCTTTGACAAGCGGCCAAAAATCGCTGTTTGCCTTTGCGATGATGGAAGGATTGGTGGTCACGCCCGCCAAGGGATAATACGCGTTGCAATGACGGATCGCATCCGAATCTGCGGTGTCTAAAATGTATTTCATAATGATGACCGTGACTTGAAAAACAAGTCTTCCTTTCTATAGGATCGTGGACGACTTTTCAAACTATAGCTCAATATGCCGTTGCGCACTTTGTGGCATCGTACTGTTATTCATTATACTACACCACCCACATTTTGTCAATATTTCAGCGAAAAACGCTCCTGCATACTTGCAGGAGCGTTTTGTCTATTATCGAATCTCAACTGTGACATGCTTGCCAACAGTGTTGGCGGCAGCCTTCATAACAAGGCGGATTGATTTTGCAATCTTGCCGTGTCTGCCAATCACCTTGCCCATGTCGTCCTCCGCAACGTGAAGCTCAAACGTAATGTTGTCGCCCTCTGTCGTTTCGGTGACTGTGACCTGATCGGGATCGTCAACGATGGCACGCGCAATGTCAACGAGAACCTTACGAAGATCTACCATCGCGCAAATTATTCGATTGCGCCGGACTTCTTGAGAAGTGCCTTAACGGTGTCGGTGGGCTGTGCGCCGTTCTTGATCCACTTGTTTGCCTTTTCAGCGTCGATCTTGATTTCAGCGGGTTCAGTCATGGGGTTGTAGGTACCGATTACTTCGATGAAGCGGCCATCGCGAGGATAGCGGGAATCTGCAACAACTACACGATAGTAGGGGTTCTTTTTAGCGCCGATTCTGGTAAGTCTGAGTTTTACTGCCATTTGAGTGTTCCTCCAAAAAATTAAGTTAAATATTTTTTATTTGAAACCCGTCAGAACGGGAATTTCATCTTGTTTTTTCTGCCAAATCGCTTCATGCCGCCGCCCGTCATCTGTGAGAATTTCTTCATCATCTGACGCATTTGGTCATACTGCTTGAGAAGGCGATTGACATCCTCCACCTTCATGCCGCTGCCGCCCGCAATGCGGCGCTTGCGCGAAGCGTTGATGGTGTCGGGCTTATCTCTTTCTTCGGGCGTCATTGACAGAATGATCGCCTCGATGCGGTCGAGCTGACGCTCGTCCACCTTTACATCCTTGAGTGCCGCGGTATTGACGCCGGGAATCATGCCAATGAGCTGATCAATGCTGCCCATGCCGCGCACCTGCTTGAACTGATCCAAAAAATCAGTGAGGGTAAAGCTCTGTTCGCGCATTTTGCGCTCAAGCTCCGCCGCCTGCTTTTCGTCAAAGCTCTGCTGTGCCTTTTCGATCAAAGACAGCACATCGCCCATGCCGAGGATGCGCGACGCCATACGATCGGGGTAAAACGGCTCGATGGCATCCAGCTTTTCGCCCATGCCCACAAACTTGATGGGCTTGCCCGTGACATGGCGCACAGAAAGTGCCGCACCGCCTCGTGTATCGCCGTCCATCTTTGTCAGCACCACGCCTGTGATGTCAAGAAGATTGTTGAAGGATTCTGCCACATTGACAGCATCCTGACCGGTCATCGCATCCACAACGAGCAGAATTTCGGTCGGCTCCACGCTCGCCTTGATATCGGAAAGCTCCTGCATCAGCTCCTCATCCACATGCAGTCTGCCGGCGGTATCAATGAATACCATATCGTGTCCGTGCTTTTTCGCGTGCTCGATACCTGCTTTTGCAATTTCCACAGGGCTGATCTTGTCGCCCATTTGGAAAACGGGGATCTCAAGCTGACCGCCAACCACCTCAAGCTGCTTGATTGCGGCGGGACGGTATACGTCGCACGCTACCAGCAGCGGTCGCTTGCCCTGCTTTTTATACATGCTTGCCAGTTTGCCCGCGTGGGTAGTTTTACCTGCGCCCTGCAAGCCTGTCATCATAATAACTGTGGGAGGTCTTGAGGAGATGGCAAGCTTTGCCTGCGTGCCGCCCATGAGCGTGCAAAGCTCCTCGTTGACAATTTTGACCACCTGCTGTGCAGGCATCAGGCTGTCGAGAACCTCCGAGCCGACGGCTCTGTCCGTGACCGTTTTGATGAAGTCTTTGACGACCTTATAGTTGACGTCCGCTTCAAGCAGTGCCAGCTTAATTTCACGCATGCCCGCCTTGACGTCAGCCTCGGTGAGCTTTCCTTTGCTTTTGAACTTCTTGAAAGCCTCCGACATTTTATCAACCAAGCTCGAAAACATTCATTTCCTCCGATCAGATCGTAATTGTGCCCGCCTTTTGGATAATGGTCTCCAGCGCGGTGCGGGTTTCTCCCGACGCATTGTCGCGCAGACGCTCCAGCTCGGGAATGATCTCGCCTAAAATATGCTCAATGTTGCGGAATTTCGCGGCAAGTCCCAGCTTTTCTTCGTACTCGAGAAGCTGAATGCGCGCCTTTGCGATGCTGTCGCGCACGCCCTGACGGGTGATGCCCGCCGTTTCGGCGATTTCTGCCAGCGAAAGGTCTTCATTATAATACAGATCCGCCGCTTCTCTGCGGCTCGCGGAGAGCAATTCGCCGTAAAAATCCAGCAAAAATCCAATCTCCAAGTCCTTCGCTTGATGCGCCATTCCTATTCCTCACTGAAAACGTTATCTGTAAAGTAAATCGCTTTACAATTATATCACAGAACTTTTGATTTGTCAAGAGGAAATTATTATTTCTTCGCAAAATCTCAAATTATTTTAATAAATGTATTGACAAGCACGCGGATTTATGATATAATATTTAGCGTTATAGGGGTATAGCTCAGTTGGTAGAGCAGCGGTCTCCAAAACCGCGTGTCCAGAGTTCGAGCCTTTGTGCCCCTGCCAAACGAAAAGCCATCAACTTACGTTGATGGCTTTTTCGAGTGAATGGCGAATTGTTGATTGGCGTCCAAAGTTTATTCCAAAATATTCCGCAATTCCTATTGAAAAATGCGAAAAAGTGTGATATAATGATTATGCCGTTTTACGGAGACAGTTCGTGACCATCCTGTCTATAAATAAAACTACGGGAGAAACGAGGAGCTTCTTTTGTAGGCATCCTCTTTTTTATTGCGTCCGTCTTCTCCCCTCTCGGCAAATGATTTTGAGGGTAGAAATTATCAAAATGAAAATTCAAAACGACCGTACAGTCAGCAGATCTACATGTAGAGATAAGATCAAGCGATCCATAACCGAGCTTCGACTGCTCATCAAATCCGTTCCCACCGTCATATTCGCGCTGTTTGTTATCGCTGTGTTTTGCATGAATCTCATGGCAAACAAAAGCATCGCACTTCCCTTTGACTGGTTGGCATTGGACTGTGGGCTTGTGGTATCCTGGTTTGTATTTCTGGTTCTTGACGTCATGACAAAGCATTTTGGCCCCAAGGCGGCGACGCAGCTGTCCATATTCGCCACGCTCTTAAATTTAGTGCTTTGCTTTGTATTTTTTATTGTCAGCATCATTCCCGGCACATGGGGCGAATCCTATGTGGAAGGAAGCGAAGCCGTCATCAACGCGGCGCTCAACAACACCTTCGGCGGCACATGGTACATTATTTTCGGTAGCACCGTTGCCTTTTTGATATCGTCTTTCGCAAACAATTGTTTGAATGCTTTCGTCGGCAAAGCGTTCAAAAAAAATCCGGACGGAATGGCGGCTTATTTGATCCGTTCCTATGTTTCCACCGCTGCCGCGCAGTTCACCGATAATTTCGTGTTTTCCCTGCTTGTGAGCCGTGCATTCTTTGGATGGTCGCTGACACAGTGTGTCACCTGTGCGCTGCTTGGCATGGTGGCAGAGCTGATTTCCGAAATGCTGTTCTCGCTGTTCGGCTATCGAATTTGTGAAGGATGGCGTAAAAACAAAATTGGAGAGGAATATTTGTGCTACATCCACGGCACAGAACGGACAGAGATATGAAAGTCATTGTAACAGGCGCAAGTCAGGGCATCGGCAAGGGTATCGCCGAGGAATTTCTCGCCCATGGCGACAGCGTGATCGGCATGGATATTCGCCCTTCCGCGATCCGTCATGCAAGCTACACGCATTATCAGGTTGATATTTTCCGCGGAGAGCTTCCCGAGATTTCTGAGGTGGATATCCTCATCAACAACGCGGGCGTGCAAAACAGCGGCGAGGATATTGACATCAACCTCAAGGGAACCATTCGTGTGACAGAAAAATATGCCTTTCGTGAAAATATCAAAAGTGTGGTTTTCATCGCGTCCGCCAGCGGTCAGACCGGCGCGGAATTCCCCGAATATGCCGCAAGCAAGGGCGGCATGATCGCCTATATGAAAAATGTTGCGCTCCGTGTTGCAAAGTACGGCGCCACATCCAACAGCCTTTCCCCGGGCGGTGTTATGACCGATCTGAACGCACACATCATCGACACGCCGCATTTATGGGAGCAGGTGATGAACGAAACGCTGCTGCCAAAATGGGCATCTGTGGAAGAAATCGCAAAGTGGACTTATTTTGTGGCGGCGGTCAACAAATCCATGACAGCGCAGGATATCCTGATCGACAACGGCGAAGCCGCGAGATCCAACTTTATTTGGTAGCAAAAGCCACCGCCAGCTTATACAAGCATAAAAGGCTCAGAGTTTCTCTGAGCCTTTTTGAATATTTAACGGATAAAGTTTGTACGCAGACGCTTTTCGCGGGTGGGATAGGCAACGCCCGCATCCTTTCCCGCTTCGATGGAGCGAAGCATCCATGCCATATTGTCAGCAAGTGTGCGCATGGTCTGCAGTCCTTCCAAGTCCTGCTTGACCTCATCGGGTGTATTGCCGTGGACGGAGTTCCAATACTGCGAGGTTACCATCGGCATATTGGTGATTTGGAAGTATTTATTCAGCGTTTCATACGCCGCGGATGCGCCGCCTCTGCGACAGCTGACCACTGCCGCGGCGGGCATACCGTGCAGACGTGCCGCGCTGCTGTAGAATAATCTGCCGAGGAAGCTGGTTATCTGCCCCGACGGTCCCGCGTAATGCACGGGAGATCCGACAATGATACCGTTGCAGGATTCGAGCTTTTGCTGTGCCTCTTCCACCACGTCTCCGCTGAAAATACAGCGATAGTTTTTGCAGCGATTGCATGCCATGCAGCTGCGGATGGGATCGGTCCCAAGCCAAAAGATCTCCGTTTCGATGCCGTTTTTGTTCAGCTGTGCCGCAACCTCGGACAGCGCAGTATAAGTACAGCCATGCTCGTGAGGGCTGCCGTTGATGAGTAATACCTTCATAGGATACCACGACTTGCAAAGGCAAGTCTTCCTTTCTTTAGAATTGGAATGGGGAGTCTGAAAGTCCGCTTTCTATTATATTGTACTCCACAAAAAGAAATTTGTCAACACCTATGCTCAATTCCGCAAATATGCCCGCGACGACGGATGCTTGCATTTGTAAATTTTCATGCTTTTGTATTATTGTGTTGAAATTTTCATAGAATTCATGTATAATAGAATCAGAAAACACGCATCGTCGCAAGGGAAGGCATAGTATGAGTATCAAACTGAATCCGAACAAAGAAATCGTAGATATGATAAAAAAAGGCTTGGAGCGTACCGGCGGATATTGTCCCTGTGTGATAACACAAAGCGAAGACACCAAGTGCATGTGCAAGCAATTCCGCGAGCAGATCAAGGATCCGAATTTCGAAGGATACTGTCACTGCATGCTCTATTACAAAACCAAGGAATAAAGGAGAACACAAAATGGCAGAAATTAAGATCACAAAGGACAATTTTCAAGCCGAGGTGATGGATGCGGACAAGCCCGTGCTCATCGACTTTTGGGCAAGCTGGTGCGGTCCCTGCCGCATGCTCGCGCCCGTGATCGAAGAGATCGCAAGCGAGAGAAGCGATATTAAGGTCGGCAAGGTGAATGTGGACGAGGAGGGCGAGCTTGCCTCTGCCTTTCGTATTGCCAGCATTCCCACCGTCGTACTGATGAAAAACGGCAAAATCGTCAATCAATCGGTGGGCTTCCGTTCCAAAGAACAGCTTCTTGCAATGATAGACGACTGATACAGCCATCCGTTCAAAACAACATGAAAAGCCTCCGAAATCATCAGGATTTCGGAGGCTTTTTGTATTTCGTTTTATGATGCGGCAGAGAAGGTGATGCCCGTGACCGTATCGCCATCCGCAATGACGGAGATGCTCGCGCCTGGCTTTTCATACTTGATCACACCAAAGCTTTCGTTGTAATCCTCGCCGTATGCCTTTTTGATTTCCGCAACGGTGCAGCCCACATAAATGCCGTTGTCAAGTGCAACCACATCCGAGGTCAGCGAAAACTCCGCCACAAATTCGCCGCCCTTTCCATTCGGAGAAACCGTCACGGTGTAGCCGTCATAGGTGTATATCTTATCGCTGCCTTCGTGTACACAGCTTGGTGCTTCCATGTAATCAATGTGCGCGCCAAGCTTGTCAAGTGTCGCTTTGGCTTCGCTATTGATAACAATGGTGGTACCGCCTTCCAAGGTGATGGGGTATTCAACCGCTTTGCTTGGTTCGACCGTTTTTTCGGAATCGGAGGTTTCGGCGGGGGCAGTCGTTTCGTTAGGAGCAGTCGTTCCATCGGAAGCGGTGGTTCCACCGCCATCGGTAGTTCCCTCGATGGGGGCATCCGTGCCGCATGCTACAAGAGAGAGGGCGATCGTCGCCGCCAAAAAGAGATGAAGAAGCTTATTCATTGGTGATCTTCCTTTCAAATAATGTCCCCGCCGATTTACGGCGTTGCGGGAAATAAATTCCTATCAAAGCTGTAATAGCCGGGCTTTGTGAACTGTGCCAGCTCCGCATCCGTCAGCAGACAAACCTTCATATTGTGCGGAGCGGGCTGTGGGCAGGTATCCACGTGATACCAATAGCCATCTACCCGAACAAGGTTCCAATAATGGGGATTGTTCCAATCATTACGGTTAATGACGCGATTGGTGATACCCGCGCGGGTGAGCAGTGCGCTCGTCACCGCATAATAAGTGTAGCAATTTCCGTACTTCAATTTGAAGCCCGAATATGCCGCCTTATTGAAATAGCCCATCAAATGAGAGGTGCTGGTCGAATATTTGATATTTGCCGTACACCAATCATAAATCGCGTGCACGATCTGGCGATCGGACATTCCCGTTCTGAGGATCTGCCCAAGCACCTGATCCGCCTTTTCATTGACGGCGTTGGCGTCAATGGCTTTGATCGTCACCCTTGCCGTTGCAGTAGCAGTATTTCCATCGTTATCCACCGCGGAATAATACACATAATAGACACCGGCTTGAGCGGTTTTTACACGCGAAGCATCGATCTTCACCGATACGGTGCCGTCTTTGTCATCATTTGCATAAACGCCCTGACGGTAGGAAACGGTATCGCCCTCATAGGCGGTGAGATTCCGCACGCCGTAAATTACAGGTGGCACCCGATTTTTGATCACATGCAGCATGGCATACGCCGCATTCTCATTGCCGCCCGCATCCCGCGCAATGACCATCACGGGACGGCTTCCCTCCATGGTAACATCGGGAGTTTCTTCAAAACGGAAGGTGACCTCCGAATTGTCGATGCATTCGCTGACAAAATGGCTCGGTTCGGGCATTGCGCCCACATAAACAGTCAAATCGCGGAGCGCCAGCGCGGGCGCTTCCGTATCAACAACGGTAATTGCAAACGGAATGGAGGAATATTCTCCAATCAAAGCGGTTACGTATGTACCCACGGGAAGATGCTCAGTTTCGAAATCATCGGGAAGGCTCGGAAGGGCGGTGTCGCTGACGAGCAGCGAATACACCGCTTCGACGGATTTCGAGGTCGGGGTTCCCACCTCAACCATCGGCTTTCCCTTCATGTCGTGAATCTGTAGCATCGGCTCGCAGATCTGCTCGTTGCCGCTCGCATCCGTCAGGCGGATTTTCAGAGTCTGTCGCCCGATCTTCTCAAAATCGGGTGCAACGATATAGGTGGCGGTGACTTCTGACTCGTCGTCAATATCGGTGACAAAATCTTCAATGGACAGCGATTGTCCGCAAAGCAGATCATAGGAATTCACCGTTGCCGTGGGTGCGATGGTATCGCGAATAACCGCATGGAACAGATAATTTTTTCCATCAACCGCCGCATAGACGGGATAGCTTCCGCAGACGGAATCATCCAACGCTGCCATGTCTAAATCCTTGAAATCGTGCAGCTTCATCAGATCCGATGTGATCGCATCCTTCGTTGTGCCGAGCTCAAATTTCGCCTCGGAAAGCGAATCGTCTACCGCAAAGCTTGCCTTGGCTTCGGTGATATTTCCGCCCTCGTCAATGGCACGAATGCGTATGCTGCCATCCTTTGTTGTATCCGCTTCCCCGATAAAGGAAAGCGTCACTTCGGTTGCATCGCTGACGGCGCTGACAAAGTCCTCCGGCACAAGCGTGATACCCGGCATGATGTAAAGCTCACGCAAGCTAAGCTGTGGCGGAACGGTATCTCTCACACGAACCTGACCGGTAAACGGAATGAATCCGAACAGCTTGATCTCTACGGGATATTCGCCAAGCGCATCCGTACTCATCTCCGAAAGATCGTCAGGCAAGGTGCAAAGCTTGTGAATCAGAGACGGCTCCAGCGGTTCACCAATCTCTACGGTAAGCGGCATCATGCAGAGTGCTCCCACGATGGCAAGAAGAAGCACGAGCGCCGCAGGGATCAATAGCAGCTTCAGACTGCGCTTCCGTTTTGGCGGAGCAGATGCTTCCGTTTCACTCTCGGATGCGTTTGCTTCGTCTTTGGATGCATCCGTTTCGCCCTCGGCATTTTCTGCTTGATTTTCGGATGCTTCCGTTACAACAGGCGATGTTGAAAGCTGTGCCTCGCTTGTCTTTGCAGGCTGTCCCTCCGCATCCAATTTGGTTTCAGTTTCGGACATATTTTACTTCCTTTTGTATAAATTTGATTGCATGTGAGCCTCTATCCGGCATCATTTCACAGCAAAGGCATCGCTGTCATAATACATCGCGCCGTTGTGATCCACGCCCGCGATGCAAATAGTTCCCACGTCAAAGGCGGTGATTCCGCGCCAATTTTGGGGCGTGCCGTTTTTGCCGTCCGCCTGACCGTTGCACAGATAGATCTTTCCGTCATTCATCTCACAAAGCACCACCGCACCGCCTGCGCGCATGCGTCGGATGCCGCTTAGCGTTTCGACTTCCGCGAGTCCAAAGGAACGGTAGCCCTGAACGGCGGCAGTACCATCGGCAAACAAAACGATCGTGGTTTGATTGCATGCAGCCACATCCACCACATTGCGGTAATTTCTCACATCGGTCTGATCGCAAGAGCCGGATCCGGTGGACACCAATGTTCCATCCGTTTTCAGTCCGACGGTGAATTTTTGTCCCACCGCCACAGCGGCGATATCCTTCCATGCGGAAACATCGCATTGACCCTCGCTGTTGTCGCCGTATGCGCTGACCGTTCCGCCGGCATGAAGCAGTACCGCATGCCCTTCTCCCAGGGCGATCTGTACCACGTCCGCATATGCGGGGATTTTGAAGGGCGCTTTTTTGCCCTCCTCCATCACCAGCTCTACGCTGCCGTTTTTGCGAAGCACCATGGTCATATCGGAATTCTTCTCCACAGAAACGGCATCCTTGATGTTTGTTCCTTTGATCACGCCTGCATCGATCTGCGTTACAGTTCCGTTCCAAACGGCGATCGGCTGTGCATGATACGCGCGCTTTTGTTCGGCAGTGAGCTTGGGATACAGCAGGGAGAAATTGGCACGGATGCCGGCATCTCCTGCGTTAATCTCCGCTTTGGCGGCAAGCTCGCGCGTTTCGTCCGGATAATGATCCGTGAAATAAATCAGTCCCGCATGATCGCCCTGCTCGGTACAGCATTCGATGACATTGCGTATCATCTCCGCCTTGGGCTTTTGGAAGGTATGATCCTTGTCCATTTCGTCAAGGAAGGAGACCACCGCTTCATAGCGGTGCGCGCCGATATAATAGGCAAGCGCCGCCTTGAAGACTCTATCAGCGGAGTTTTGGCGCGCGCCCTCATCGCGAAGCTCGCTGACCACGCGAAGTGCGTTTGCATAATCGCCATGCCGTTGCAGAGATTCGCTCAAGGACACAATAATACCGTCAAATTTGAAATCATTCTCCGTCATCTTTGCCACGCGGAAGGCGTTCTCATTGATCGCACCCGTTGCAATGTTCACCACGCTTTGGGCGGCATAATCAATAACCGTATCCGGAAATGGATCCGGCGCACCCATGGCGTATACATAGGAAGACTCCAGATCGCCGATGGAAGAATAATAGACCGACGCTTTTTCGCACACACGCTGAAGCAGTCCGGCATAATCCGTCTCGGAAACGAGCTTGTAGGCTTCGTTGTAGCGAATGTCATTCATCAACGCATCGGCTGAATTTTTCACACGCATATAGCGGAACACATAGACTCCGGCGACCGCCTCTGCGAGCATGATAAAGATAAACGCCGTCAAAAGGATCACGCGGCGAATGCCCTTCCCCGATGATCTGCCGGATGCGGCAAAGGAGGAGCTTCCCTCCACAGGCGCAGTCGGCGGTGCCATCTCCGTGGGCTTTCTCTCTGTATGAAGGTCGTCGGAAAAATCGGATGATCCCGTTTGCTTTTTCTTCGGGCGAAGCAAAAAGCGATAATCCGTCGGCTCATAGGAGATCAACTGTCCGTTCGCAAGTATAATTTCGGAAATATACGCGGAACAGCCCTCGATCATCTGCTGATTGGAGACCGTGCCGTTGAAGGTGATCTGCGCAGATTCGTTGATATCCTCCTCGTTATATACAAAGGAATTGAACGGATGTTTCGCATCCGGCACGTAAATCGGCAGATTGGAGAAACGATAGCGGAAGGTACAGCTGCGTATTTTTACAGAAAGATTGCGCTTAATGGTGATACGCATGACATCGGGCGCATCCTCTGATTTTACAAGTGCAATGGATTGCACCGAAGCGACTGCGCTTCGGTCGGGCGGAAGCACAGGTACATCAAAGCGTGTCACATGCTCCGCAGTGATTTTCTTAGCGATATCGCCCGTGTTCATGACTTCACCTCCCCGTTTACATCCATAATTTCGGACGGAACAAGCGGAATCTCATCAATGGGATGATCGGTCGGCAGATAATTTTTCGTATTGACGCATTGGAAGTGCCACCACTCGGAATTGATATAGGTGAAGCCGCAGCTGGTCATGACGCGCGTCATGTAATCCATGTTACTGCGGGCGGTGGCGCTCATTTCTTCGTTGTTGCGCGCCGATTGCTCGGTAAAGGTGTGCATGGGAGTAGGCATTTCCAGCTCAACGCCATTTTTGTCGATGAGTGAAATGTCAATGGCGGTGCCTCGGTCATGGATACCGCCCATTCCGCGGGATGGATCCGCCACCCATTTATGAACGCGCACAACATCAAACCAACGCTGTTGTACCGATGTGGGGCGATAAGCATCGTATATGACGACGGTATACCCCTGCGCCCGAAAGATGTCGATGGCTTTTTTGAGCTTGACCACCGTATCGTACTGCAAAAGGCAAAGATTGCGGTTATAGAAGGGCTCACCAATTGATGTTTTTTCGGTGGACAGCTGCATGCTGACCTTTACATCATACTGCGAAAGATCCACGCCTTCGTTGCTTGGGTTCGTGGATTCGTATACCCGCAGATATTTGCGAATATCCACGAGATGAGAATATGCATCCACCATGGTTCCCTCGTTGGTGCGCGCCTGCCCATACTCCACGGGGACCTCCGCGTACAGCGCGGTTCCCTCGGAAATGGCGTGCAAAAAGCCATCCTTTGCAACACCGATACGGGTTCCGTCAGGATAAGAAACGGTCGCCCACTCACTGCCCTTTTCCGGCTCGGTCAGCAGGATCTGCTCGCCCGCACGCAGCGTATTGCAGGGATAGACAGAGTTCGTTGTCTCATAGACGTTCATGGTATCATACACCGTCATACGGAAGGTTTTGGGTCTTGTGTCGATACGGTTGGAGCCTTGCTTTTCCTGTCCCGTTTGACCTACGGTAAAATCGCCGAATACGAAGGTGTCGGCAGGAAATTCAATGCCGAGATGCGCCTTCAGATCGAAATCATCGTAGATGTGATCATCCGCTTCGGGTAGATTGGAGCAGGCACTTAACTGTACCGTCATCAGCAAAGCAAGGAAAAATACCTGCCGTCTTTTCTTTTCAAACAATGTGAAACACTCCTTATGTTACCGAATCCTTTCGTCAGATCCGATCAATGTGCGTAAATTTCGTTCGGCGATCTCCACGATCACCACATCGGCATCAAAGGTTTTGAGAAGATCCGCCCGATATGGCACGGCACGCTCAAGCTGCGTTTCGGAAAAGCTTGCCGCTATGAGCGGAAGCTGTGCATTGGCGAAGGAATCGCGGAACATGAGCAGCTTCTCCTTGCCGCCGCCCCGTGTCGTAATGATCATATCCATGGGTGTCGCGTAGGCGGAAGTAAACACAAAACGCTCGGTAAGGCGATACGCGGTGTTTTCATCGTACACTACACGCTTGGGAAAGAGAAGTGTGTCCAGATCGCCGCGAAAATCCGTGACCGCATCCGCGCCGATGGCATCGAAATCGGGGGTTTCCACGGATAATCGCTCCGCCATCGCCTCCCACGCAATGCGCGCGCCCTCGGTATTCCAGTGCGTATCGCGCTTGTGATATACCTGTTTTTCTGCCTTAGCTTCGACAAGGATGGGGCGAAGATCAAGATACGGCACGCCGCGCGCATCCAGCGCCAAATACAAACGGTCCAACTCACGTCCCTCGGTCAGCATCTGATAGCGGGCGGGCATTTTTTCGGAATAGATAGAATTTTTGTTGGGCGCCGCCACAAAAAGGAAGCGGGCATCATGCGCCTTCGCATATTCATACAGCGAAAGCAGTGCATCCGCGGCGGAGGCAATCTCCGCATCGGTCATGGATGCTTCGCCTGTGTAGCTGTTCAGTGTCTCCGCGAAAAAGAGGTAGGAATCCCGTCCCACGACGACCTGCTCATTTCCCTCTGCGAAAACCGTCAGTTTGAAGGCGGAAAAAGCATCTACCATCGTGTCGCGGAAGGCAAAAGCCTTTGCGAAATATTCTTCAAATTCATTGCCGAAATCCTGATTCACGGTTCCGGAACCGTTTATAAGGGAGGGCATCTCTGCCCCCTCGGCGGCATCGGATGCGCCCGGGATCGCCATCGCCACGGTGAAGAAGGCACACGCGGCGAGGATAAGCGCACAGTAAATGATTTGCAGTAATTTTTTCATAGTTTTAGAATATGTAATAAATAAATGGGTTGAAGGAGGTGGATGCGAGCGTCATAACACAGAGCGCAAACAGCGGCAGTGTAAGAAGATAGCTCACCGTTTCGCCAATACGATGCGTTTTTTCATTTTTCGCACACAGAAGGCGAAGCTTTGGCACCACGGGCAAGGAGAAGATCACACCGAGGGCAAGCATCATCAGCGTGTAAGGCGTGAGAAGCGCCGTCGCATCGGCGATGCCGCCCGAAAAGCGGAACATTCTGCCAATATAATCAAGGGCAAAGCTCATGCTTGGTGAATTGAACACCACAAATCCAAGGCATACCGCAAGAAGGGTGTAGATGCGAAAGAATGGCTTGAACAGAGGTTTTTGAGAAAGCTTTTCGATGCCCGTCACTTCTTCAAACAGCATCAGCAGTCCGTGCCACAAGCCCCAGATGATATAGGTAAAATTCGCGCCGTGCCAAAGTCCTGTCAGAAAGAACACAGCGATGCGGTTAAGAAGCGTGCGTGCCTTTCCGCACCGATTACCGCCAAGCGAGAAATAAACATACTCGCGGAACCATGAGGTCAGCGAAATATGCCACCGCTTCCAAAAATCGCGGATACAAACGGCAGAATAGGGGTAGTTGAAGTTTTCGAGAAGATCGAAGCCGAAAATCGAAGCAAGTCCGATCGCCATATCCGAATAGCCCGAGAAATCGAAATAGAGCTGAATACAATAGCCGATGGCACCGCACCATGCCAGCGCCGCAGACGGCTCGGAGGCATGGAATGCCGCCTCGGCAATCACAGCGGCGGTATTGGAGATGAGCACTTTTTTGGACAAGCCATAGATGAAACGGCGAAGTCCTGCGGCAGTGCCGTTTACCGTGACACTGCGAGCGGCGATCTGCTCCTTGATGTCGCCGTATTTGACGATGGGGCCCGCGATCAGCTGGGGGAAGAAGGAGATGTAAAGAAGCAGATCAAAGAAGCTTTTTTGCACTTCGGTTTTGCCGCGGCGCACGTCCACCACATAAGAGAGGATCTGGAAGGTATAGAAGGAAATGCCCACGGGGATCGTAACATTCGGTATGGGAAGCGCAATGTCAAGGGCACCGTTGACCAAAGAAACAAGCCACGGCACATATTTGAAAAAGCACAGCACCGCAAGATCGGTGACCACACATAACGTACACAGCGCACTCGCGGCGGCACCCGAAAAGCGCGCCATCAACATGGACATGACATAATTGAAAAGCACGGATGCCAGCATGATTAAAATATAAACCGGCTCGCCATACGCATAGAACAGCAGACTCGCCGCCGCAAGCAGAAAGTTTCTCGCCTTGAGGAAGCGTGCGGGAATCAGCGTATAGATCAGCCAAACAAGCGGCAAGAAAATAAACAGAAAAACTGTGGATGAAAAAACCATAGAACCTTTAACCCTTGTCCATCATATTTATGAGAATATACAGAATCATTATACCATATATCTCCACCGAAAACAACAGTTTTCTGTGAACAAACATACATACGCACCGCAATTTTGCCATCTTACAAATAAAAACAGCGCACCCGATGCATTTCTGCCGTCGGATGCACTGTTTTCAAAAATGATTGATTACAGAATGAAAAGCTGTGCATGATATTCATCGTTGATCATGCGCGCGACCTCTTTTGCCTTTTGCGAGATCGTTGGCTGTGGACGAACGGTGTGTACATTCAGCCCCGAAGCAAACCATGCCTTGCGCGTTTTTTCGCATTGCGCGAGGATCTCCGCCGCATCATGCTCCACGCGCGCCGCATTGGACGCCATCAGATGGGGAATCTTGTCCGCAGACATCGGCTCCAGATAATACACCGAATCGTAATAATCATCCATCATGGCTAACTCATCCTTTGTGAAGTTGCCGTTGATCTGCTCCATGGAAAGGTATCCGTACATGTCATGCAATCCTCGATCGCAAATAACAACGGTGGGCATATGCATGCGTTCGCCGCATTCGAGGATCTTCTCCTCCAGCGCCACTTGTGTACGGAAAATGCGGATCTGTCTAAGGACGAGATCCTCCTTGCTCAACAGCTCCTCCCTCACATCCTTCAAATGAATGCTGGCGACCTCATCCACAAACGATACAAATACGCCGCTATTCGGATTGATCATTTTTTTCAAATGCTGAAGCACGCTGGTTTTTCCCGAGGTGGGACCTCCGCAGAGAACGATTTTGCTTTTTTGCTTCATGTTGCTTTTCCTTTCGTTTATGAGAATGCCCATGCTATTATTACCTATTATTTTACCATAAAGCGACGAAAAATGATATAGTCATATCTCACAAAGTTACACGATTTTTTGAGCGAATGAAAAAGCGGAAAGCGCATTGAACAAATCCTGTAAAAACGGATAATATACAAAAAGCACCTCTTATGGTAGAATTAAAGTACTCCCATAGGAGGTGTTTTTATGTCCGAAATAAAAGGGATGAAAAATTATTCACTTGGAATAAAGGAAAAAATCATAGCAGAGGTATCATCAGGGAAAGAGCCAAAATCATTTAAGCCGAGATTACGGAATCAGTAGATATGCAATTGAATGTTGGATTGGAGCAATACCCGAAAAGAATTGTATTCCTAAAATAGAAAGGAAGTGAGGACAAGCGTAAAGTATATGGTGATCTATCGTGACTATGTCAAAAGAATAGACATTCCTGCATGGGATCTACCACTTGCCGAAAAGATACGAGAGTGTCAGGAACACAGCCATAGCACCTACGGCTATCGCAGAGTGCATATATGGCTTGAAAGAAAAGGAATCCATAAGAATCCTGAGACCGTGCTTCGTGTGATGCAAAAATATAATTTGCTGTCAGAGGTAAGAAGGAAGAAGAATCTTAAATACAACAACGAACGTATCCAACGCAAAACAAAACTGACATCACTGGAAAAGCGATGTCAGTTCGTTGCTTAATTTTTATTTGTTTCTATCACAATGTGCTTTTTTGTACTGTCCATGCAATTTGGGGCAGTTCAAAAGCTATCCGCTTTTTGTGTTACAGTATGAGAATCAAAAATTACTTCTTGATCTCTTCAGTCTTTGCATCGCTGCTGAGGTAGTTGGTCCATACCTGGAAAATGTAGGTGTAACCAAACGGCTCAAATTCCTTGACGCCATTCGAAATAACCTGCTTCTGACCTCTCATGTAACCGGAATAACCGTGCTCGCACTTGTAGATGAAGTCGCTGACACCAACGGTCATGCGTTTGTGCCAAGTATCTGCTCGCTCGCCTTCCTCCCAATAACCAAGCGCCTGAATGGTCGCTCTGGTGGTGATGCTGTTTCTCAGACCGTCGAATACATACTTCAAGCTGGTACGAAGACCGTTGTCACCGCTTGCTGCAGTACCGCCGTCACTTGCAAGGAACTCGTAGCAAATGCCTTCTTCGTCGCCCCAAGGAGACTTGGTGCCATCCATGATGAAGCCCATGGGAGCATCTGTCTTAGTATTATAGATGTTACCGTCATCGCCGAAATAACCGTATTCGTTGCCATTGCCGGGCTTATGACGATACATTCTCAGAGCCATTGCTTCACCGATGATGAAGGGATCGTAAGGAAGCTCCTTCTTGGTAACCTGATCAAGATATGTATAGGGTTTGCGAACACCGATGCTGTTGATGGTTCCGCCGCCCTTATCCATGCCGCCGTACATCATCAGCTGCTTGCCGGCTCTGGTGAAGGTATCCTTCAGGTTGGTGCAGCCGTACTTGTCGCACAGCTCCATGTAGGTGTCATAA
>JAZTWJ010000030.1:0-10315 GCA_045635785.1 Candidatus Flemingiibacterium sp. | reverse complement strand
GGCGCGTGGTCCCATCATTGTGGAGCAGGATCTGGCGGATGCGGTCCGTGCGGGAAGGATCCGTGCACTGCTTGACGTTTTTGATAAGGAGCCGCTTCCTATGGATGCCTGTCTGCGCGGCATGGAGGATCTGATCCTTATCCCCCATCGTGCGGGACCGACTGTGGATTTGCGCGAATATGTCACGATTGCTCTCTGCGAAGACGTGCGTCGCTTCTTTGCCGGAGAAGCATTAGAGCATGAGATTCCGTGGTCGTATGCACAGAATATGACCAACCATTCTACAGGCAAAAAGTAAAGAAAGACGAGAAAAAGCACCTCCAAAAGCACGAAGCTTTGGAGGTGCTGAATTTTTGGTACCGGTTATTTTATTAATAGCGAGTCTTTGTAATGACGGTTTCAGAATTGTAGTAGCGAAGCACCTTCAGCGTCTTTTCGGTCGCCTCAAAGAATACCACGCAATCTGCGCCTTCTTTGTTTTTGAACAGCGCAAAGTAAATATCCGCCGCATCCATGGAGGATACGCAGAAGCAGCGATTTTCCGCAGGGATGGCATCCGCTTCTGCCTTGTAAGCATCGGTATAAGGCGCAATGCGAGTCATGGCGCTGACGCGGACACGGCAAAGCTCCCGCATATTTTTACTGCCAAAGATCTCCATAAACTTCATCTCGCCGTCCAAGATCTGATATTCGCATTCCACCGACACATAACGCCAGGTGAAAAATACGATAATCCATGTGAAAACGGGGAGAAAGGTGATCGCCATCGGCAGCTTGATCGGCACGCCCAACGCGCCGAGGAAGAACATAATGTAAAGAAGATCAAACAGCACATAGCCGCAGAGCAGTAACGCGCGATTCCGCTTGATCTCCGCATCCGGCTTTTTCTTAACGCCGTAGTTGACGAAATTGGATGCGGCGTTGTCGCCCGCATCTGCAACGCGGACGTATTTTTCCATTTTACTCTTAACCATAACAATCTCCTTATTGCAATCGTATGGGAACGATCGTTGATAAAAATGCGCTTTCATACTGCCCCTATTATACCATGCCACATTGAAAATTGCAATAGCTTTTGCAAAAGAAAAGGCAGAATCTTTCGGGCAGGGGTGAAATGCCCTTGACTTTCAAGGACGGATATGTTATCATAATTTATGAAAATTGGGTTTGACGACTTTATATAATAAGGAAAAGAATTTATACTATGGCTTATCAATTGGCAATTTTTGATTTGGACGGAACGATTTTAAGCACCCTCGATGATCTGGCGGATTCCACTAACTTCGCTCTGAAAAGTCACGGTTATCCGCCACGCACCACAGATGAGGTGCGTGGCTTTGTGGGAAGCGGCATCCGCATGCTCATCAGCCGCGCGGTGCCGGAGGGAACCGCCGAGGCGGAAATTGACCTGACTGTGGAAACCTTTAAGGCGTATTACAAAACCCATTGCGCCATCAAAACAAAGCCGTATGACGGTATCTGTGAGATGCTGACGGCACTTCGCAAAGCGGGATGTAAAACGGCGGTGCTTTCCAATAAGGGAGATTTTGCGGTGCAGGAACTGTGTCGACAGTATTTTGATGGCATGCTGGATTATGCGGCGGGCGAAAAGGAGCATCTCGGCATCCCGAAGAAGCCTGCACCCGAGGCGGTGTTTTCCATTCTTCGCGAGATGGATATCGCGGCGGCGGATAGCGTCTATATCGGCGACTCGGATGTGGACATCGACACTGCAAAAAATGCGGGACTCTCGTGCATCATTGTGGATTGGGGCTTTCGCGAGCGGGATCTGCTCATCGCCCACGGCGCAGAGCGCATCGTATCCACTCCCGAAGCGCTGCAAGCCGCAATTCTTGCATAGAATTGGGTGTAAATGAAAAAGCCAATTCGAGACTGTGTTCCCGATAGGAATTTGTAAATTGGAAAGTTGCTGCTCCGATATATCAAAATAAAACGGAGTAAATAGTTAGCGTATAGTGCCAAGGCAAATCTTGTCCTGCGGTAACTATGCGCTTTTTGTTTTGCCGAGTTCCTTCCAAGTTTGCAAAAAATATTTTTACTAATCGTGTCCCAAATACTCCAAAAATGCTGTCTTATATAGTGAAGGCGCCTGACACAAGGAAAGGAGTGAGAAAATGGATGACCGGAAAATCATAGAACTGTACAATCAGCGCGATGAGGATGCAATCAAAGAGACCGATGCCAAATACGGCAAATACTGCTTTACGGTTGCTAACAACATTCTGTTCAATCATCAAGATTCGGAAGAATGCGTCAACGATACCTACATACAAGCTTGGAACTGTATACCACCGCAACAGCCAAATTCGCTGAAGCTGTTTCTTGCCCGCATCACGAGAAACCTGTCGTTTAATCGTTACAAAGAGCAAAAGCGAGAAAAGCGCGGCGGTGGCGAGATGGCATTGGCTTTGGAAGAAATTGACGAGGTTGTTGCAGACACGAGAGATATATCCGATGAAATTGCCAAGGATGAACTTGTAGACACCATTAACCGTTTTCTACACTCTTTACCGCAAACAAACGCAAATATCGTTCTTCAGCGTTACTTTTATTGCCATTCTACAAAGGATATCGCAGATATGTATGGGCTAACTGAAGGTAATGTCCGAAAGATACTGCTGCGCACACGAAAAAAATTAAGACAATATTTGCAAACGGAGGGTTATGCAGTATGAAGAGTACTGATTTTTTTGAAGCCGTGGGAAAGGTAGATGACTCGCTACTTGAAGCTGCGGAGAACGCCAAAGTAAAAAAAAAGAGCTGTAATACTTGGATTAAATGGGGAACAATGGCGGCGTGCTTTTGCATCATGATTGCAAGCGCAATCGTGGTGCCGGGTTTGTTTAAGGATGAACCGGTAACACCCCCGGGACCGAGTGAAACAAATCCGCCAAGTTTTGAAAATGAAGATGCTTTGTGGAATTCGCTTTCCTATTTTTCGTGGATGTCACCGCAAGGCAATAACGGTGAAGGCGGTGTATTTTCAACGCGACATACAACAGTCATCCTCGACGAGCAATATAAAACTTATATATCCGAAGCTGTTGTGGAAGAAAAATATATCAAAGAGCAAATAGCAACTGTAACTGTTAAAGCGTTTTGGACAACAGAAGAATTCGGATATAACTCCAAGCCTATTGAGGGAACAGAGGAAACCGTAGAAGCCAATGTTTATCGCATAGACGGAGTAGATGTATCTATGGCTGTTGCGTTGATGTTTAAGGAAAAAGCGGATGCGCTTACAACAACACACTATTACGTTTATATGAATAAAGATTATACTTCAGACACGATTCAACTTCTGTGGCAAAATTCAAACGCAAGTCAGTTTTTGAGTACAATGACGTTAGCAAATGGCTCGTCATTCACATTTGCTAAACTCGATGCAGACGGCTCGGTTTCAGAAACAAATTATAGACTAACAGAAGCCGATGCAGATTCGATAAAATCGGTTTTGCTTTCCGCAAATGGAAATATAGTGAAAAAATCGGAACTTGAGTTGCACGCAACCAAGCTTGGTGAAGCCAAGCAACAACTTAAAGGTGGAATTCGTCTTTTTAATAAATATATCAATCTTCAAATTACAAATAATGGTTATCTCCTTATTGATGATCAGTTGTACTTTGTCGGAGAAGAAACAACAAATAAACTTTTCGATTTGGTAAAAAGCGGAACTGTAATAAACGACTTTGATATTGTAGAAATGACTACCCAAGCAAGCAACTGACAGATTACCAAAACAGCGGAGCAATCCGCTGCTTTGAGTCAAGTGTTACTCCGCAATGCAGACCTTCAAAAGAAGAAATTGCAAAAGATATAGCATCGGCGTTTGCGTTCGGATCTGTTTCTTCTGCGATCAGTACCGCAAAAGCATCCTTTTTTAGTAATGTAACCGTGCCATGTTATGGCAAGTTTCATGACAGGTTTTTGGCGCATTTGGCGTAATCATGCGCATTTGATTGCACATCACCGCACGCAGATACACCGAAAAAAGCCTTATAACAAAAAGAAAAAACCGCTTTCCTCGATGGGAAGCGGTTTTTTGCTGGCTGGGGATGAGGGGTTCGAACCCCCACAAACAGAGTCAGAGTCTGTCGTGCTACCGTTACACAAATCCCCAATGAAATGTGTTCCTTGTTCAACAGATTATATTATATCACAACCGCGTAGGTTTGTCAAGGACTTTTTTCAAAAAAACTAAAGAAAAATATAGCTTTTTCAATGGAAAAATTTTCTGCGCTTTGAAAAATGCAAATTTTACAGAAAAGGGCTGTACATTTGGAATTTTTTGTGATATAATAGTGAATACATGAGGAGCATGACGTCTGCGCATGTAGGGAATATACGGTTCGGAGGTGTTTTTGTGGGCGTGATTCCTCGCATTCAGGTCGGCGATATTTTGGAAATGAAAAAACCGCATCCCTGTGCGACGTCCGGCACCCGCTTCCGCGTTTTGCGGGTGGGAAGTGACATTCGCATCGTCTGCATCGCATGCGGACGCGATCTGACTTTGCCCCGCGTGAAGCTGGAAAAAAGCATCAAGCGCATCATCCCCGCCGAAGATGCATCTGCACAAGCCGATCATTACTGACGCTTTGACTCGCCAATAACAAAAGTTCCACAAAGGAAAGGAAGCCGCCGCATTCAGCGCGGCATTTGATGAATTATGGAAGCAAACAATCAAAACAACATGCAAAGCCCCATGCAAAATGAGGCTCTTGCGCCGAATACGGAAGATACCGCCGTATCCGCCGTCACAAAAAAAGAAAGACAGCTCCCCGCGTGGCTTCTTCGCCTGACTGCGCCCTTTGCGGGGATGCATCACGTCTGGCTCGCATTCCTGTTTCCTGTTGCCATTATGGCGCTCATTTATGTTTCCATGGAGGTATGGCCCTTCGGCAACAATTCCGTGCTGGTGCTTGATCTCAACGGACAGTATGTTTACTATTTCGAAGCCATGCGCGATATTCTGCGTGGAGAGCAGGGCATTCTCTACTCCTTTGAGCGTGCGATCGGCGGAGAGTTTCTTGGCATCATTGCCTATTATCTGGCAAGCCCCTTCACCATTTTGGTGGCGCTTTTCCCCGAGGGGATGATCACCGAATCGCTTCTCACCATTCTTCTTCTGAAATGCGGACTTTCCGGCTTCAATATGTGCATTTATCTGCACAAATCCCATCCCACAAAGCCCGTCAATGAAGTCATCTTCTCCGTGATGTATGCATTGACCTCCTATGCGGTGGTTCAACAGCATAACACCATGTGGATCGACTGCCTGCTGTTCTTCCCGCTGATCATGCTGGGCATGGAATCGCTCATTCGCTACGGTCGGTACAAGCTGTATGTGCTGACGCTGGCGGTGGCGGTCTTTTCCAATTATTATATCGGTTACATGGTTTGCATCGGTGTGGCGGCGTATTTCTTCTTCTATTATTTAATGTGCACGCCCGAGGAGCGCAATCCTTTGGGAGTCAAATATCATTTTATAAAAACCTTGGGCAGAATGGCGCTCTTTTCTGCCATCGCTGTGGGTATGGCATGCATCATCATTATGCCTGCCTATTATTCGCTTTCCTTTGGTAAATCCACCTTCTCCAATCCCGATTTCGGATTCAATCAAAAGTTCGATTTTCTGGATCTGATCTCCAAGATGTACCCTGCTTCCTATGATACGGTACGTCCGGAGGGTTGGCCCTTTGTTTTCTCCGGCACGCTGACGCTCATTTTACTGCCGGTCTTCTTCATGATAAAGCAGATCACGCCAAGACAGAAGATCGCATACGGCGCGCTGATGGCATTCTTTATTTTCAGCTTTAACTCCACCACCATCGACCTGATTTGGCACGGATTCCAACGCCCGAACTGGCTCAATTACCGCTATAGCTTTATGCTTTGCTTTGCGATGATCGTTATGGCATATTTGGTATTTGAGCATATCGCTGAGATAGATACCCGCATGATCATGGGCGTGGGTGCTGTGCTTGGATTACTGCTTGTTATTTTGCAGAAATTGGAGTACAAGAATCTGCCCGATCTGTCCGCCGTATGGTTTGGCATTGCCTTCATTGCGGTGTATATGATCCTGCTTTCGGGATGCAAGCATGGATGGTTAGACGGCTCGGTTGCCACGATCACCTGTATATTCGTATTGCTTGAGCTGTTCTGCAACGGCCTTGCAGAGGTGGTTTCCTTGGATGCGGATGTAACGTACAGCTCCCGCACATCGTATGTGAATTTCATGAATACGTGGAAGCCCGCCGCGGATTGGGTCAACGAAAACGACAAGACCTTCTACCGCGCCGAAAAGACCGAGCATCGCAATACCAACGATAACTTTGCGCTGAATCTCAAAGGCTTGTCCGGCTCCACCTCTACCCTCAATGCCAAGCAGATCGAATTCAACCAGCGCATGGGATATTCCTCCAAATCGCACTGGTCGAAATATTTAGGCGGCACACCCGTGTCGGACAGCTTGCTCGGCGTTCGATACATCCTGACCACAGATACGCACGAGATGAACGATGTTTACGGCGAGCCGATCTTCCACGATGAGGAAACCATGACGCATGTTTATAAGAACGATTTCGCGCAGTCGCTTGGCTATATGGTCTCGCAAAACCTCACCGAGCTCAACATGGAGGATTATGAATCCCCCTTCGAGCTGATGAACGACATGGTGAGTGCGATGCTCGGAAAAGAGGATGTGGAGCTGTTCAAGGCGTATAAAAACATCACGCCCGAATTGGAAAACGTGGAAACGTCCAATGTTACGGGCCACAAAAAATACGCAAAGGTCCGTGAAACCTATGCGGCAAAGCTGCTTTACACTTTCACGCCCGTCAATGACCGCGAGATCTTCGTTTATTTCCCCAGCGAATATCCCAGAGATGCCAAAATCAAGGTGAATGGCGCGGATGTATCCGCATATTTCACCAACGATACCTGCCGCATCGTTTCCATCGGCAAGCACCCCGCAGGCGAGGAGCTGATCGTATCCCTCTATCTGGACGGGGAGGATCTCTACCTCAGCAACAGCAGTGATTACTTCTATTATTTGGATGACGAGCTGTTTAAGGAAGTGATGACAAAGCTGCAAGCAAACGGATACGCGATCGACGAATTCACCGACTCCACCTTCAGCGGAACGGTGACGGCTACGGCGGACAAATCGTTGCTGCTTTTGACGATGCCCTATGATGAAGGCTGGAACATCTATGTGGACGGCGAAAAAGTCGAGGCGCGCGAGATAATGGATTGCCTGACCGCGCTGACGCTTTCCGAAGGCGAGCACACCTTGGAACTGCGGTATATGCCAAAGTGTGTAAAACAGGGTGTTGCGATTTCCGTCTCGGCACTGGCTCTGTTTTTAGTGGTCGTCGCGGTTGAATTGATATGGAGAAAAAACCGCGCGACTGTTGCAGTCGATGCGGAATAAATGGGATGTAATTTATTGTAAAAATATAAAATCGGAAGCCTGCGGGCTTCCGATTTTTCGCATAAACCCAAACCTTTCATCATATATATCACGCGAGGTGATGATGATGAAAGCAAAGCGAATCGCTACAATATTAATGGTGGCTGTTATGACACTTACGGCGATCCTTCCTATGGCGGCGGCGGATTACGATGCGCGGTCGTATATATTAATGGAAGCTTCCACGGGGAAGGTATTGCTCGAGGAAAACGCAGATGAGGCGCTTCCGCCCGCATCCGTGACGAAGATTATGACGTTGCTGCTTATTATGGAAGCCATTGCGGAGGGGAAGCTCCGTTGGGACGAAAGTGTGCAGACCTCCGAATACGCCGCATCCATGGGAGGCTCGCAGGTTTTTCTCGAGCCGGGCGAGGAAATGAGCGTGGAGGAAATGGTCAAATGCGTGGTCGTCGCATCTGCGAATGATGCGGCAGTGGCATTGGCGGAGCATATTTGCGGCAGTGAGGAAGCCTTTGTGGCTCGTATGAACGAGCGCGCAGCGGAGCTTGGCATGACAAGCACCACCTTTCTGAATACCAATGGCTTGGACGATGATGCGGTCGGGCATCTGACCAGCGCGCGAGACATCGCGCTCATGTCGCGCGAGCTGATTACAAAGCATCCGAAAATTCTCGAATTTTCCTCCATTTGGATGGACTCCATTCGGGACGGTGCCTTCGGGCTGACCAATACCAACCGTCTGATCCGCTTTTACAAAGGCGCCAACGGGTTAAAAACAGGCTCCACGTCCAAGGCGAAATTTTGCATATCGGCGACGGCGGAACGTGGCGGCATGCAGTTGATCGCCGTGGTCATGGCGGCTCCCACTCGCGATACACGCAATGAGATCGCAAAAAAACTGCTCGACTACGGATTCGCGGGCTGGGAGATCGCGTCGGCGGACGCGGGCGCGCTTGATGAGCTTCGCGTAACGGGCGGCGTCAAGAACAGCGCCTCGCTTGTATCCGAATCGGCGCCGCTTTTGCTGACAAAGGGGCAGGCGGCAAAGCTCACGCGCAGAATCTCCCTTCCGGAAAGCGCACCGGCGCCGATCAAGGCGGGAGATGTGCTCGGACAGGTGGATTTTATGCTGGACGGAAAAATTCTTGAAAGCCGTCCGATAAAATCCGCCGAAAACGTGGAAAAGTTAGGATATATCGGCATTCTTCGACGTTTTTTTGTGCGGATGATCATGGCTTCTCTGTAATATTAAACCGTGTTTAAAATTACAAATATCTTACAAAAAAGGAAACCCTCTTGCAAAAAAAGTGGAACTGTAGTATCATATTTACAGGCAAAAACCCCGCATTTTGCGGCAGAAGTGTTTGATCATCTCGTGAGACCAGATGAAAAGGCACCAAGTCGCCGCGGAGGAAACTGCCGAAATAATTTTTACAAGGAGAAACACGACAAATGAGAAATCTTAAGAAATTTCTTGCATTAGTGCTTGCTATGCTTATGGTAGTAAGTACTGCTGTATCGGTTTCTGCGTTCGAAGATGTCGCTGATACTCATCAGTTTGTTGAAGCTATCAACGATCTCTCCGGCCTGAAAATCGTACAGGGCGTGGACGAAAAGAACTTCGCACCCGAGAATGACGTAACCCGTCTTCAGGCTGCTATCTTCTTCGCTCGCGTTATCACCGGCGAAACCGATCCTACCAATGCATATTGGAACAACGGTCTTTGCCAGTTCGCTGATGTAACTGAGTTCAAGTTTGCAGTTACCACTGCAGTTAACGCAGGCATCATCAACGGTATGGGCGACGGCACCTACAATCCTCAGGGTAACATCACCTTCATTCAGGCTCTCAAGATGGCTGTATGCGCACTTGGCTACGGCGACGATCTTGCATGGGGCAATGACGGTATGGCATTCTACAATGTAGCAGTAGATCTTGGTCTCACTAAGGGTCTCGGCCACATTGCAACTGCAGACGCTAAGCTTAACCGCGGCGAATTCTCGCAGCTCATTCACAACATGCTTTATGTTGACCTCGCAGACGGCACCGGCACATTCGCAAAGAATGTATTCGGCGTTGGCGCAGTTGTTGAGCCTGTTGACGCTACCACTGTTGCAATCGTAGCTACCAACAAGCAGTTTGCAACCGAGAACATCGAAGTTTCCGAAGGCGGCTTTGTAGGCGTACAGGAACTCGTTAATGGTGTTCCCGCAGGCGATGTTTACTATCTGCCTATCAGCGCATTCGGCTTTGCTGACAATGCAGCAGCTGAAGCACACTTCCTCGATGCATACAACCTCATCAACTGGGACGAAAAGACCCAGAAGGCTGATGAGATCGTTCTCGTTTCCACCGACTCCTACAAGAAGGTAATCCGCAGCAGCGCAATCACGACTGCAAATGCGGCAGCTACTCATCTTGGCAAGCTGACCATCGGCGGTAAGAACTACTACATGGTTGAAGAGCTCTCCGGCACTGCAATCAGAAACGAAGTAGTTGTTTACGATGCAAGCGATCTCAGCTACACTCATACCGACAAGAGACTTGCTATCGATAAGGACGGCAAGGTTTGGAACTTCATCGACGGCGAACGCGTTCATGTTCTGACCGCTGTTTACGATGTTGATGGCGATCTTCTCTACTTCATCGATGAACTTGAAAACGAGTACATCGACGAAGAAAACGCAACTGAAAAGTATGGCGTGCCGGTTGAATCCGACTACAACACCTCCTTCAAGTTCCTTGGCAAGGGCGATCTGACCGGCCGTTACCAGCTCACCACTTATGATGATGACATGGACGGCAAGATGGACCGTGCTTACTACACCAAGGTTTACATGTCCGTTAAGGACGGCGTT
>JAZTWJ010000029.1:0-13892 GCA_045635785.1 Candidatus Flemingiibacterium sp. | reverse complement strand
TTGAAAAGCTCGAAGTTAAGACCGGCACCATCAAGAGCTACGACGCTACCCAGACTGACGTAGATAAGAAGTACTACACCACCATCAAGCTGACTGATGGCACTTCCCTGACCCTGTACAACAAGGATAAGCAGACTCTTGATTCCAAGATCGACGCTAACCTTAAGTCTGTTTCCGGTCTTGACTATACCGAGGATGAATGGATCGAGCAGATCACTACCGACCAGGTATTCGAACAGGTTGATGACGAAAAACTTCTTCCTAAGATTCGTAAGGGTGCCCGCCAGATCAGATACTATGCACTCAACGGCACTATCATTTTCGCTGAAACCTACAACGTTGCTGAAAAGTTTGACCGCGTAGTATTCAACGACATCGAAAGCCCCGACCTCGACTTCATCGAAATGAGCGTTTATAAGGCTGGCAAGCTCGAAAACGTTAAGGTTACCAAGATTTGGGATCCTATTGAAGACGAGTATGTAGACCTCACCAAGCTTAGCTGGTGGGAAGTATCCCCTGTTCTGAGCAACATCATTGACGGCCTTGAAGAGGGCGCAATCCTTAAGCTTTCTGCTCTCGAAAACGGCTATCAGCTGAGCTACGAGCTCGACGTTAACGGTGCGGATGATGATGATGATCCCACTTATGACGATGCTGCTGCATTTAAGCTTCTTGAAGTAGATCTTTCTGAAGTTGCTTCCAGCGCGAACGATGTCCTGACTATTAAGGACAACAGAATGACCGCTGCAACCTTCAATTCTGATGCAGCTTCTGCTAACAGAGTTCGTTCTGATGAAAATACCGTTTGGTACTTCATCAAGGATGGCGTTAAGCACATCTACTCCGGCGAACTTGAAGATGCAACCATCACCATCAATGATGACACTGCAATCTTTGTTGACAAGCTCGGTTATTCCGGCGACAACAAGGGCATTGCTACTGAAGTATATGTAGTTGACTACGAATCCTTCGGCGGCTTCGGTCTCCCCTCTGACAATTCTTCTATCGTATTTGTAACTTATCTCAACGCGAAAGATACTTCTGGCAGCAACGATGACTACTATGTAACCAAGACTGCTGAAGAACTCAATCTTGATCCCGATAAGTACGATGCAGATGTTTACTTCGAGTACGTAACTACCGTTTCTATTGATATGTTCACCGGCGCATCCTACAAGATCATCCACAGCGACATTCTTTCCACCAACACTGCATACTATGTTGATGCGAACCATGTTGTTATGGTAGACGAAGACGGTGATCCTCTCACTGTTGCTCTCACCGAAAAGACGATTACCGATGAATCTATCATCTGGGATGACGAGTTCATTACCTGTGAGGCTATAGACGGTACTACCATCATTGATGCAGCTGATGAGATCGATACGATCTGGATGCGTCAGAAGGATTCCACCGTTCTTAGAAAGACCGAAAAGGATATTAAGAAGGACCTTATCAAGGAAAGCGATACCAAGAACTATAAGGTTAGATTCTTGAATCCTAACATGTATGGCAACCCCGATAATGACGGACTTGTAGTTCTCATCTATGCGGGCACTTCCAACAAGCCTACTCCTACTCCTGATCCCGTACCTACAGACGTTCTTGTAAATGCTAAGTACACCTATGGTGGAACTGATTATTATGCAGTTAACTCCGGTGCAACTCAGGCTACTAACCAGATCAAGGGTAAGATTACTGTTTACGGCGTAGCTGGCGATCCCTTTGAGTACAAGACGGTTTCCGTTTATGATACTGACAAGGTAGCTGTTGCTACTGCTTGGGCTGGTCTTGCAACTGAGATGAAGACCTGCAACGTTTACAAAAAGGAACTTGTGGGCTCTAACTGGGTATGGAACACAACTGCTGCCGATCTCCTTGCACTTGACCCCACCACTACTATCACGCTGAACAGTGATAAGACTCTTGGATACGAGATCGTTACCGGTATTATTACCGAGCCCGGTGGTGACAAGTTCATCGAACCTGGCTACTACAGAATGGAGTTCACTGTTGAACATCCTTCCTTTGGCGACCTCGCTTTCACCGTATTCTTCGACGTTGAATAATTCGATTAACGAATTATAATTTGTTTGCGAATACGCTAAACCTACAAACCGCTCCCCTTTGGGGAGCGGTTTTCTTTTGTTTTCACGTCGATTTTGCATTTCGGCTCGGAATTTTCTTTTTCCCCCTTGCATTGCGCTTTTTTTTGTTGTATAATAGAACTAACGATGCGAATGTGCATGCATTGAGCGGAGCTTTTTTGCCGCGAAAACTGTCACAAACCGCCAAAATTATGCAACAAGGAGCCTTCGCCAAGGCGAAGATATGGTGATCCTATGATAAAATTTCTGCATTGCGCGGACCTTCATCTCGATAGCCCTCTCGCCGCGTTGGATCTGCGCCGAGCATCTGTGCGCCGCGGCGAGCTTCGCGCCGCCCTCACCTCTTTAACGATGTCCGCGAAAGCGAATGCCGCCGATCTTTTGATTATTTCCGGCGACCTGTTTGACAGCTCTCGCGTGAGCCGCGAGACGATGGATCTGCTCATTCGTGAGTTCGCGCAGATCTCCGATACGCGCGTGATCATTGCCCCCGGCAATCACGATCCCTATACCCATTCGTCCTACTATCGCCGCGCGGCATTTTCCGATAATGTTTATATTTTCGATTCCAATACGGTGACGTCCTTTGATTTTCCCGAAATCAATACCACCGTCTACGGCTTTGCTTTCACCGAGCCGCACATGGCTCCGCCTTCTCTTGAGGGCTTCCATGTGGAAAATCCCGATCGCATCAATCTGCTTGCCCTGCATGCGGATCTGGACGTGGCGGATTCGCCCTACTGCGGCGTTTCATCGGCGGCGCTGGCGGCATGCGGCTTCGATTATGTAGCGCTCGGTCACAGACACGCCCATGATGGCATCAATCCCCTCGGCAAGGGCTATATCTCCTATTCGGGATGCTTGGAAGGCAGAGGCTTTGATGAGCTTGGCATGAAGGGCGCCGTGCTTGCCGCGGCAGATAAATCCCCCACGCTGAAATTCGCTGCAAAATTTGTGCCTTATTGTAAAAAGCATTACGAAATCGAGACGGTGGACTTGACCGATGCCCTTTCGCACGCTGATGTGCTCAAACGGATTTCCGCCATGCTTGCAGAGAAGCATTACGGCGAGGACACGATTCTTCGCGTTCGTTTGACGGGACGGATCGCGGGCGATGTTCGACTTTCTCCTGCATATCTGACGGAGCAGTTTAAGCAGCAGCTTTTCTATGTGGAGTTTGCGGACGAAACGCTTCCGTCGGCAAAGAATGACTCTTTAGCGGAGGATCCGACGCTGAGAGGCGCGTTCTATCGCAGTCTTTCCGCCATGCTCGAAAGCGAGGATGCATCCGAGCGGGAGATCGCTGCACAGGCGCTTCGGTATGGCCTTGCCGCGCTTGCAGGCGAGGATGTAACGGAGGAATGAGGTTGTTATGATACTTGAAAAGATTCAAATCACATCCTTTGGCAAGCTGGAGCATTTTGAGGCGGAGCTTGCACCCGGGATCAATATTTTCGAAGGTGCCAACGAAAGCGGCAAATCGACCATTGCCTCCTTTATTAAATTCATTTTCTACGGCTCGGCACCGAAGGAACGGGCTCTGCTTGTCGGTTGGCAGAGCAGCGGTGCCGCGGGAAGCATTACCTTCTCGGACGAGGATCGCCGCTATCGTTTGGAGCGCGTCATTGCGGGCACCCGCGAAGCGGTGCAGTTGATCGACGCCGCAACGAATATGCCCATACGCGGTGCGCTTGACGGCAAAACGCCGGGCGAATTCTTTTTCGGTGTGGATGCGGAGATGTTCTCCGCCACCGCCTTCGTATCACAGCTTGGCGCAGCACCCAAAGGCGCAAAGATAAGCGACGGCATTCAAAACATCCTTTTTTCGGCGGATGAAAATGTCAATACACAGCGTGCTTTGTCGAAGTTAGATGCGGCAAGGGCATCGCTTTTGCATAAGAATGAAAAGGGCGGCAGGCTGTATGAAATGGACGCGGAATGCGCAGAGCTTGAGACACGGCTGGATGCCGCCATGGATGCCCATAAAACGATTCTGACAGGCGAAGCTCAGCTTGCGGATATGAATGCCAACCTCGCGGAGGTGGAGGAAAAGGCGAAAACGGCAGGAGCAAAGGTGTCGCAGTTTGAAGCGGTGACGCTACTCGGACTGTTTGACCGCGATCGCGCGATCGAAAAACGCATGGGCGATCTGAAGGCTGCCATTGAGCAGGCAGGTGCGCCCGACCCCGATCTTGTAAATGAAATCGGCGCGCGCATGGAGAATTTTGAGGTGCTTCGCCGTTCCTGTGAAGATGCAAAAGCGCATCGGGACGAGAATCCTGTTCCGCAAATGAGCGCGGATCTGAAGGAATACATGGAAGTCGGCGGCAGAGAAACGCTGGAGAATGAACTGCACAGCGCGAAAGCCTCCGCAAAGAGCTTTACACTCGTTGGAATTGTTCTTTTTGTGCTTGGACTTGCCGCTTTGGTGCTGATGGCGGTACTTGGTTATCATGTCGCGTTGCTCGTGGCAGGTGCGGTGTTGTCGGCTTTGGCGGTGACGCTGCTGATCCTCGGCGGGCGCGCGCGTGGAAAAGCCTCCGAAATTGCAAGCAGTTTCGACTTCGACGCGATGGACAAAGAGTCGGAAGCATATCAAAAAGCAAATGAGTCTGCGAAGCTGTATGCGCTTGCTCTTGCGGATGCAGAAAAGCGGTTGGAGTCGGCGCGGACAGAACTGCAGAAATTTGGCGTGGAACCCGAAAAGCTGGCGGAATATTATGCCTCACTAAAGCAGAAAATGCGTGATGTGGAGGGCTTGAAGGCGGAATATGACAAATTTTCGACTCTGCACTCCCATATGCGTGAACAGCTTGCGCCTTATCACGAGGACGAATTGAAGGCTCGGCTGGATCCCGATGTGGATATTTCCGATGTGAATGCGGAGAATCTTCCCGTCCTGCGCCGCGATGCGGAGGTTGCGGAAAGAATGGCGGCTTCGCTGGCAAAGCATCGCGCCGAGCTTGAAAAAACGTTGGCAGGCTTATATCCGACGGCGGAGGATCCCACAAAGCTGACCGACAAATATGCGGCACTCAAAATGGAGCGTGATACGCTTTTGAAACGGCACGCCGCCTACAAGCTGGCGTGTGAAAAGCTTGCAGAAGCAGGTGAGCATCTGCGCGAGAGCGTTGCGCCGAGGCTGGCACAGGATGCGGCGATGATCTTAAGTGAGATCACAAGCGGAAAATATCAATCGCTTGGCGTTGGAACCGAGCTTGAAATGACCGCCGATACGGAGAGCGGACAGCGTTCGCTTGCGATTTTGAGCGCGGGAACACAGGATGCGGCGTATCTCAGCCTGCGGCTTGCATTGGTGAAACTGCTTTACCGCAAAATGATGCCGCCGATGATCTTTGACGAAGCCTTTGTCAGACAGGATGACGCGCGACTGACGAAGCTGCTTCGCATGCTTCACAGACAGCAGATGCAGTGTATTCTCTTTACCTCAAACAGTCGTGATGCCGATACAATGAACACCATCGGCGATTTTCATCATATTCAAATGCCGTAATTTCAGGCGATTTCGAAAAAATGAGCAGCACTCGAACAGAATTTGGTTCGGGTGCTGCTTTTTCGTATAACGGACCATGTTTTTGGCAAATATAATACCGTAAAAATTTGTATGCGGAGAGTTTTATGGAGAAAACGAGGGAGCTTGTGTCGGTTTACTGCATGGGCGCATTAGGATATACGCTGATCGAAATTCTGTGGCGTGGCTACAGCCATTGGACGATGGCATTGACGGGCGGGGCCAGCTTTTTGTTCTTGTACTGCATGAGCGGTACTTTTGCACGGGAGGCGATGTGGAAAAAATGCCTTGCGGGATGCCTTTTCATCACCTGTGCGGAGCTTCTTGTTGGATTTACGGTCAATATTTTGCTCGGATGGGCGGTTTGGGATTATTCCGACCGTCTGCTCAATTTTCACGGTCAGATCTGCGTTTTATATTCGCTGCTGTGGTTTGTTCTTTGCATCCCTGCCATCCTCTTTTGCGGATGGCTGCACCGAAAGTTCGGGGCATCTGCGTCGCATTCCAACGCCGCCCATGCAAAATAAACGCCACTTGATCCACCGTATAGAACGGCACCGATATTTTCTGTGAATAGGCATATTTATCCGACTTTTGCAATATATATTAGCACAGGATAGCAAAAGGAGGAATAGCGAATGATGGAACCTTCCATTTACAAGGACATCGCCGAACGAACGGCGAACACATTTTATCTTGGCGTCATCGGGCCGGTACGCACGGGAAAGTCCACCTTCATTAAAAAATTCATGGAGGAGTTGGTGATCCCGGGTATTCGAGACGAGCATGAACGGGAGCGCGCCCGCGATGAAATGCCCCAAAGTGCGGCAGGCAAAACGGTTATGACCACAGAGCCGAAATTCGTTCCCGACGAGGCGGTGGAGATTTCTCTTGCCGATCATGCGGTGATGAAGGTGAAGATGGTAGACTGCGTGGGCTACATTGTGCCCGATGCCATCGGACACATTGAGGACGGTCATGCCCGCATGGTACACACGCCTTGGCAGACGGAACCGATGCCTTTTACGCAGGCGGCGGAATACGGTACGCGCAAGGTGATCACGGAGCATTCCACGGTGGGGATGCTGGTGACTACGGACGGCACCTTTGGCGAGATCCCTCGCGAGAATTATGTGGAAGCCGAGGAACGGGTGGTTCGCGAGTTGAAGGCGGTGGGCAAACCCTTTGCCATCATCCTCAATTCGGCGGAGCCGGAAAGCGAACGTGCGGTGAAGCTTGCCTACGAATTGGAGGCAAAATATGGCGCACCTGTGGCTCTGGTCAACTGTTTACAGCTGGACAAAGATGACATCCGACACATTTTGGAGCTGGTGCTTGAGGAATTTCCCGTCTGTGAGATAAACATCAAGCTGCCGGATTGGCTGAATGCGCTGGAGCCATCCCATAAGCTTCGCACGGAGATCGACCGTTTTATGATGGGACGTGCGGAGCAGATTTATAAGATCGGGGAGATCTCCCGCATTTTTTCGGCGCCTCCCACCGAGGAGGAAGCGGGATACGGAATTGTAAAGTCCATTGCGATCGAGCGCATCGACCTTGGTTGCGGAAAAGCATTGCTGGCGCCAATGCTGTGCGATGGGCTGTATTACAAGACCATCAGCGAGCTGTGCGGTTTCGATATTTCGGACGAAAGGAAGCTTGTCACACTTCTTTGCGAGCTTTCCCGCATGAAGGAAAAATATGACCGCGTGGCGGAGGCGCTTTCCGACGTGAACGAAAAGGGATACGGCATCGTCCTGCCCGAAATCGGCGACCTGCATTTGGAGGAGCCGGAAATCGTCAAGCAGGCAGGGGGATATGGAGTGCGCCTGCGTGCATCCGCGCCCAGCATTCACATGATCAAGGCGAACATTGAGACGGAGATCAGCCCCGTAGTCGGCACCGAACAGCAATCGGAGGAGCTGGTTAAATTCATGCTGAAGGAATTTGAAGAGGATCCGCGCAAGATCTGGGAGTCGAACATGTTCGGCAAGACACTCTATCAGCTGGTCAACGAAGGCTTGCACACCAAGCTGGGGCATATGCCCGAGGATGCGCGCGCCAAGCTTTCGGAGACGCTGCAGCGAATCATCAATGAGGGTAGCGGCGGTTTAATTTGTATCATCTTATAAAACTAAGCGGAGGATGCATGGCATCCTCCGCTTTTATGATGACCTTGCGTCATAGCGCTTCCGCAACGGCTTGTTATATGGATTGATCCTTCAGGCTTTGCAGACGGAATGCGGCGGGCGTGATGCCGCGGTGCTTCTTGAAGATTTTTGCAAAATGGATGGAATCGGCGTATCCCACCATGGACGCGGTCTGCGTGACGGAATAGCCTGCGCGGAGAAAGGCTTCGGCGTGGCGGAGCTTGACTTCCGTGATGTATTCCTTGAGCGGCATGCCGTGATCCTGCTTGAAAATGCGAGAGAGATACCGTCGGTCCAGATTCATATCGCTTGCTAATTTTTCCACGCTGAGCACATGCATGTAATGCTTTTCGATATAGTTTGCCGCACGTTCGGTATAGCTTCCGATGGGGCAACTGCGCGTTTCACCGAAAATATCCGCTGCCAGAAGAAAAAGCTGTCCCGCGAGATATTCCTCCCGCATGCGGGATAGCTCCGCACAGCGAAGCATATTCGGGAACAGGCGGCAATCGGCAGGTGTCAGAATATCGGGCGCGTCGTCAAAGCGCGTGGCGAGGCTTCCGTTGAAGCCGATCCAAATATAGTGCCACGGATTCCCATCATCGGAGCGATAGAAGGTGATCTCCCCCGGACGAATGAGAAATGCCTGTCCCGCGGATAGAGAGTAGCTTCCCCTTTCATTTTCAAAAATTCCGCATCCCGAAACGATGTAGTGGATCAGATAATAATCGCGGATGGCAGGTCCAAAGGCGTGATTCGCGGCGCAGGGCTCCCATCCGAGCACGACGGGATTGAGATCGTGAAAATGGCGGTCGCTGATGAGGATATCTGTCTGCACGCTTGATGGATTCATGGGTAGTTCCTTTCCGAAATTCCGTTTCTTTGGTTACATTATAACATATTTTCCCCACCTAAAGCAATTCACAAGCTGCACAAAATATGATAGAATGAAATCGTGGTATTATACTTTTGTACATATAACAAAACAAGGAACGGAAAGGCGAGGTTACGACTATGACAAAGATCACATTTATTGGTGCAGGCAGCACCGTATTCGCCAAAAATGTGCTGGGCGATGTGATGCTCACACCCTCTCTGCAGGATGCGGAAATCGCACTTTATGACATTGATGCAGACCGTTTGGAGGAATCCTACCTTATGCTGACTGCGCTGAATAAGAATATTAACGGCGGCGCGGCTACCATTCGGAAATATCTTGGCGTGGAACAGCGCAAGGATGCGCTGGCGGATGCGCGCTTTGCCGTCAATGCCATTCAGGTGGGCGGCTATGAGCCATGTACCGTGACGGATTTTGAAATTCCGAAAAAGTACGGCCTGCGTCAGACCATCGGCGATACGCTTGGCATCGGCGGTATTTTTCGTGCGCTTCGCACCATTCCCGTGATGGAAGGCATCGCGGCGGACATGGAAGCAGTCTGCCCCAATGTTTGGCTACTGAACTACACCAATCCCATGTCCATGCTCACGGGATATATGCAGCGCTTCACCAAGGTCAATACCGTTGGTCTCTGCCACTCCGTGCAGGTGTGCGCGCCGCGTCTTCTCAAAGGGCTGAAAATGGACGATTATGTGGAAAATCACGTTGCAAGCATCGCGGGCATCAATCATATGGCATGGCTGCTTGACATCCGCGACAGAAATGGAAACGACCTCTATCCCGAGATCCGCGAGCGCGCCTACAACCGCAACAAAACCGAAAAGCATAAGGATATGGTGCGCTATGAATACATCCGCCGACTCGGATACTATTGCACCGAATCCAGCGAGCACAATGCGGAGTACAATCCCTATTTTATCAAATCCAAGTATCCTGAGCTGATCGAAAACTACAACATTCCGTTAGATGAATATCCTCGCCGCTGTATCGAGCAGATCGCGGGCTGGGAAAAGCAGAAGCGTGAATTGATGGAAGACAGCACCAAGCTGGCACATACCAGAAGTCAAGAATATGCGTCCCGGATTATGGAGGCCATGGTTACGGATTCGCCGTACTCCATCGGCGGCAACGTCCTTAACAACGGCTTGATCGACAATCTGCCCGCGGAGGCGTGTGTTGAGGTGCCCTGCCTTGTGGACGGCAGGGGCATCACGCCCTGCCATGTTGGCGCACTTCCAACACAGCTTGCGGCGATGAATATCTCCAACATCAATCCGCAGCTGCTCACCATTGAAGCGGCTTTGACGAGAAGAAAATCCAAGATCTATCAGGCGGCGATGATGGATCCCCACACGGCAGCGGAGCTTTCTATCGACGACATCTGTGCGATGTGCGATGATCTCATTGCGGCGCATGGCGACTGGCTGCCCGAATACATCAACGACGTCAGATAAGGCTCCCCCAAACAAGCTTGAATCGAAAAAGCTCCTCTCTGTGCAAAGCATGAGCAGGAGCTTTTTTTCATGCAGATCGCTTCCTTTCAAGAGAAAAATGCCCTTCGGATCACAGCGAGAATGTCTGCGATGTCAAAAAATCTGCGGAAACCCGACGGTATTTTTATGTCAATTTGCGGATTTTATTGTGAAACTACTTGATTTCTTAACAAAAAAGCGATATAATAAAATATGGATTATTATTTGTATGCGCATGCGGAAAAATCATGCTCTGCACCGTTCTGCTTGCAAGAAAGGATTTCATGATGAATAAGATCAAAAAAGCAGTCATTCCCGCCGCCGGTCTCGGTACGCGGATGCTCCCCATCTCAAAATCCGTTCCCAAGGAAATGCTTCCCATTGTGGACCGTCCCGCCATCTCCGTTTTGGTGGAAGAAGCGGTAGCTGCGGGAGCAGAGGATATTCTTATCATTACAGGACGCGGCAAGGATGCCATCGAGAATTATTTCGACTTTTCCGTTGAATATGAGCAGAAGCTGCTTGCTTCCGGCAAAATGGCGGAGATTGAAAATATGCGCCGCATCTGCACGCTTGCAAATGTGTATTTCATTCGCCAGAAGGAGGCGCGCGGTCTTGGTCATGCGGTTCTGACTGCCAAGAATTTTATCGGCAACGAGCCCTTTTACATTTTGTACGGCGACGATGTGATCGTGTCGGAGACGCCCGTCTGCGCACAGCTTGCGGCGGCGTATGAAAAGTACGGCAAGCCCTGCTGCGGCGTGAAGCCCGTTCCGTGGGAAATGGTTCATAAATATTGCTCGCTTAAGGCAGAATCCTACGGCGACAACACTTATAATGTCACCGATATGATCGAAAAGCCGAAGCCCGAGCAGGTGTTTAGCAATCTCTCCATTCTCGGCCGTGTGCTGATGACGCCCGATATTTTTGAAATTTTGGAGCGTACCGCCCCCGGTGCGGGCGGTGAGATCCAGCTCACCGATGCCATGCGGGAAATTGCATGCAGCCGCGGCATGACGGCGGTGGATTTTGAAGGTGAACGCTTTGACTTCGGCTCCAAGCTCGGCTTTTTGATGGCGAATGTCAAGGCGGGCGTTCATCATCCCGAGGTGGGCGAGGACTTTAAGAAATTCATTCTGGATTTTGCAAAAACGCTGGAATAACTTGTAATACGGATAGGAGAAAGCAAATGGACAGAGTATCGAAGCATAATTATTATCTCGATATTGCACAGACCGTGGCGGAGCGTTGCACCTGCCTTCGCAAAAAATTCGGTGCGATCATTGTCAAAAACGACACCATTGTTTCTACCGGCTATAACGGTGCTCCCAGAGGACGCAGCAATTGCATTGATCTTGGTATGTGTATCCGCGATCAGCTGAACATTCCCCGCGGCGAACGCTACGAGCTCTGCCGCTCGGTGCATGCGGAGGCAAATGCCATCATCGCCGCATCCCGTGAACAGATGCTGGGAGCTACGCTGTATATGGCGTGCGTGGATTCAAAGACGGGCGAGCTTGTGTGCGATACCAGCTCCTGCATGATGTGCAAGCGTCTGGTGATCAATGCCGGCATCACACAGGTCATCATCCGTACCGGCAAAGAAGATTTTAAGATCGTCGATGTGCAGAGCTGGATCGAAGACGATGACAGCCTTTCCGGCAAATTTGGATATTGATGAGCATACAGGCGACGATCGCGTGGTTTCATACGATTGATCTGCCGCACAATACGAAATGATGACGCAGATAATGGAAAATCCGCTTACCCTTGTGCCCGAAGCGGAGGAGCGGGAACTGATTTGTTTTGTATGTACGGGCAACACCTGCCGCAGTCCCATGGCGGCGGCGGTGTTCAATCATCTCGCTGAGATAAAAAATCTGCCTGTGCGGGCAATTTCCGCAGGGTTGTACATTGGCGACACAAGCATCGCCGAGCATGCGATCTGCGCATTGGAGGCGGCGGGCATCAAGTCCACGCCTGCCAACAATTACCGCGCGCATATCGCTTGCGAGATCAACGAAGCAATCGTCATGCGGTGCAGTCGCATTGTGGGCATCACGTCATCCCATGCCTTTGAGCTGTTCATGCGTTTCCCGCAGAGCGCGGGAAAAATTTCCGCTCTGCGTGAGGATATTGCCGATCCGTACGGATTTGATCAAGCGGTATACGATCGGTGCCTCGCATCCATTACAAGAGTCGTGACGGAGGAATTCTTTCATGATCGTCCGTGATGCGACACCATTCGATATTCCTGCGCTGGCGGCATTGGAACGGGAATGCTTTTCCGAGCCGTGGAGCGAGGCGGGCTTTGCGGAATTTCTTGCAAACGAGCTATCCCGCTGTTATGTGGCAGAGGTCGATGGAATGGTCTGCGGTTATATCGGGATGTACCTGATCTGCGGAGAGGCTGAGATCACCAATCTTGCGGTCTGTGCATCGCATCGCAGGCTTGGCATCGGCGGAAGGTTGTTAGATGCCGTCTGCGCCACGGAAGGTGCGGAGCGCATTCTTCTTGATGTGCGCCAATCGAATACGGCGGCGCGCGCTTTATATGAAAAATACGGTTTTCAGACAGATGGCATCCGACGGGGCTTTTATGCAAAGCCGCGGGAGGATGCGGTGCTGATGAGCCGTGACTTGACTAAAGGAAACAAACCATGCTGATTCTTGCTTTTGAAAGCTCCTGCGACGAAACCTCCGCCGCAGTATGTGAATTTGATGACGGGAAGTACGAAATACGCTCCAACATCATCGCGTCCCAAATTGAGACGCACAAGCTATACGGCGGTGTGGTGCCGGAAATTGCAAGCCGCGCCCATTGCGATGCCATCACGGGCATAACCTATGAGGCGTTGCAGAGCGCAGGCATAACGCTTGACGACATCGACGCGGTGGCAGTGACTGCCACTCCCGGATTGATCGGCGCACTGTTGGTGGCGGTGAATTTTGCAAAGGCGTTGGCGTTTGCCTATAACAAGCCGCTGATCCCCGTCAATCATATTCGAGGCCATGTGGCGGCTAATTATTTCGAGCATCCCGAACTGAAGCCTCCGTTTTTGGCTCTGGTTGCTTCAGGCGGACATACCTCTCTCATTCGTGTAAACAGCTTCACCGATTTTGAAACTGTGGGACGCACCCGCGACGATGCCATCGGCGAAGCCTTCGACAAGGTGGGGCGCGTCATGGGACTTCCTTATCCCGGCGGCGCGGAAATGGACAGACTCGCCGGTCTTGGCGATCGTAAGGCGGTGAAATTTCCGTCTGCGGCGGTCATCGGCGATAATCTTGACTTCTCGTTCAGCGGATTGAAAACAGCTGTGATCAACCATCTGCACAATTTGGGGCAGAAGGGAGAAGAATACCGCTCCGAGGACATCGCCGCATCCTTCACCGAAACGGTAAATACTTCGGTGGTGAAAAAGCTGGGCATGGCGGTGGAGCAGACCGGTCTGCGTCAGCTCGTGATCGCGGGCGGCGTGGCGGCAAATTCCCATTTACGGCATGCGATCGAGGCGTTTGCAAGAAAAAAGGGGTTGACATTTTATATGCCGCCGCGTTCTCTTTGCGGCGACAATGCGGCAATGATCGCGGCACAAGGCTACCACGAGTACCTCGCCGGTGTGCGTGCGGACACATCACTGAACGCTAAAGCGACGAGTTAAGATTGTGGAGAAATACGAACAGGTTTTCCACAGCCTGTGGAAATGCGGGTGGAAAAGTATGTTCGCC
>JAZTWJ010000028.1:0-9904 GCA_045635785.1 Candidatus Flemingiibacterium sp. | reverse complement strand
ATAAAAACCCACAAAAGAAACAAATGGAGCTCGGCCTTCGGCTGCAGGTTTGCAGACCTCTCGCCCATTCCTGACTTCGTATGCGCATGCGCATACGGCACGAGTGGAACGAACGTTGGGAGCACAAAACAGTTGAGAGAGCACCAGCCTTGCGAGAGCAGGGTTTTCTTGTCTTGGATTACACGGCTTGGCGGGTTTTTGTTTTAAAAAATGATTACACAAAGGAAAGTCTCTGCGGTGCTGAGCAATTATGGATATGAAGGGTAAAAATTCCTCGCGAAAAAACGATATTGCCTCGGTGAATATCACCGACATCAACAATCTCGGTTACGGTGTTGGGCGCATTGACGGCGTTGTTACCTTTGTTGCAGGTGCTTGCACTGGCGACGAACTGACAGTACGCATTATCAAAGCGACGACTGATTATAATGTGGGCAAAATCGAGAAGATCTGCAAACCATCCCCCTATCGCATCTCACCCGATTGCGTGGCGGCGAAGCGATGCGGCGGATGTGTGTATCGCTATGTAAGCTACGAGCATGAGCTGTCACTTAAGAAAAATACGGTGATGGCCTCAATGAAAAAAGCGGGGCTTTCGCTTGAAATTGCAGATGTCTTGACTACAGGCGAGATCAGCTGTTATCGCAACAAGGCGCAGTATCCCGTTGGCAGAACCGCGCATGGGAATACCGCCATTGGATTCTATGCGGAGAAATCCCATGAAATTATCCCCTGTGTCAGCGAAGACGGCTCCTGCCGTCTTCAGCCTGAGATATTTGGCGAAATCGCAGATTTCATCCGCCGATATATGGACGAGCATCTCATTCCCGCCTACGATGAAGGTACCGGAAATGGATTGGTACGGCATCTTTATATGCGTCGCAGCGAAACGCTCGGTGAGGTGATGCTTTGCCTTGTAGTGACGCGCGACAACGATAAGATACAACAACTTGCCAATGCTGTGGCAGAGAAATTCCCTGCGATTGTAAGCCTCTATATCAATGTTAATTCTGCAAACACCAATGTGGTGTTAGGCAAAATATGGCGTCTGACATATGGTAAAGAACGTATTACCGACACCCTTTGCGGGCGAGAATTCGAGATTTCTCCCCAATCCTTTTGGCAGGTCAATCGAAGGGCTGCAGAGATGCTTTACCGAAAAGCGGCAGAACTGGCGGATATTCAATCGGGCGAAACGGTTCTTGATCTTTTCTGCGGCATCGGAACGGTGGGAATGTCTGTCTGTGAGAAGGATGCGATGCTTTACGGCATCGAAATTGTGCCGGAGGCTGTGGAAAACGCTCGATTGAATGCAGCGCGCAACGGATTTTCGAATGCACAGTTCCTCTGTCTTGATGCTTCCGATCCGAAGCAATTCGACGGCGAGCTTCGTCGAATTTTTTCAGATGCCCCCGATGTGGTGATCCTGGATCCACCGCGCAAGGGCTGTTCATCCGCATTGCTTGAGACGCTTTGCGAGTTTGCGCCCGAGCGAATTGTGTACATTTCCTGTAATCCCGATACGCTGGCACGCGATATTGCTGCTTTGAAGGGGCATTACTTATGCGAAACTGTAACACCAGTTGATTTGTTTCCAAGAACGGGGCACGTGGAGTGCGTTACGCTGCTAATCAAGCGGCAAACAAACCTTGCATGATCGTTTCATTAAGTCCGTTATTTGCACATATTTTGCACATATATGTTATTTAATATATTTTGTTCGAATGGAGATGTGAGAATGAAAAAGAAATTTGAACTTAATCTTGGCAAAAAAATTGGTCAATGCAGAGCATTGATTGTAAAATTCGGCGGTAGAGAACATATTATGTTTGCTACCTGTGCGGACTTTGATGTGGATCCTTATGAGGAAATGTTCTTTTTCCCAACGGATACCCTTACGCTCTATATGGTCACCCTTGACGGTGAATTGGTTTGGAAAAAGCCGCTTTCTAAAGACATTGTTCCGGGACATTGGTATGTTCCGATGTATGCGATTGACATGAATGGAGACGGCGATGACGAAATTTATTTCGTGGATAACACCGAAAAGGGTCATCCGCTTTCGTTGAAGGGAACCGCAGTTGGCGTTATGGATCCTTATACCGGTGAAACAGTACGACATTTGGATTGGCTGCCTCAGGGTCTGCAGACCATGTCTCATTCTTACCGTCGTTTTATAATGGGCGGCTATGTTCATGGCGAACCTGTTCTGATTTTTGGCAACGGTACATATGGTGAAATGCGTCTCAGAGGATTAAACCCCGATTATTCGGTTCGTTTTGAAGTATTGATTCCCGATGATGGAATCGGCGCAAGAGGAAGCCATATGTCACCTCTTGTTGACATCAATGATGATGGCGTAGACGAGCTGCTTTGGGGTGAACGCTGCATTGAAATTGATACCGGCAAAGAGCTGTTTTGCTGTGACAGAGATTCTTATAACGGCCATTCGGATGTTATTCAGCCTTTTTATGATGGCAAGGAATGGCGTATTTTCACCTGCAGAGAGAATAGACCATACGCTAAACCGAGAATTATTACTTTTAATGCAAAAGGTGAAAGAGTTTGGGGCGATCTTGATGAGGGACACATTGACATGGGCTGGGTTGCAAGAACGAAAGACGGATACATTTGCAACGGCATAAGAATTGTTAAGAAACACTGCGGTGCCGATGGAAGAACGCATGATGGCGTGGAAGAGTTTTTCTACAATGCGGTGACCGGTGAAAGAATTGATGTAAATTTCCCCTCTTACAAAACCATCCCTGTAGATGTCAACGGCGATGGGCTTCATGAATTTGTCATGGGATCCGCCGGAGGCGATGGTACATTGTATGCTTTAGACGGAGAAGTAATCGCAAAGCTTAACGGTGCTGTGGCATTAATCTCTCATTTTGACGAGGTTGGTGACGGCGAGCAGCTCTTTACTTACAATGAAGACGGATATGTTGCATTGTGGTATGATGAGAACGCTAAGGATACGGAGGAAGCGAAGAAACGTTATCAACACCCGTTCTATAAAGTGAATCGAAAGCTTACCGGATCTGCCGCTAACGAGCGTAACCTTGCCGGAATTTAATGCGGCTGCGTCTTAAAACAATCCCGGTTTATTAACGTTTTTTTGAAATGTCCCGTCTGATTTCAAATCGGACGGGGCACCTTTTTAGAATGAAAAACACTTGACAAAGATTGGAAATTATGCTATAATAATATAGTAACCGTTCGTAGCTCAGCTGGATAGAGTACCGGATTCCGATTCCGATGGTCGCAGGTTCGAATCCTGTCGAACGGGCCAAAAAACCTCGTCGCATGGCGAGGTTTTTATTATTTAGCCTTGCAGCGAGTTGATAGATGACATAATTTTCAAAATCAACTTGACGATATATATGATTCGTGTTATAATGAAAGCAGAGTATTATAAAGGAAGCCTTCGCTTTCGTGAAGGCATGGTGATTATGATGTATATCATCCTCGCACTTGCTTCCGCAATATTCGCCGCGCTGACCTCCATACTCGCCAAGGTGGGTATCGAAGGTGTCAGCTCAAACCTTGCAACTGCCATTCGAACGGTGGTTGTTGTTCTCATGGCATGGGGAATGGTCTTTCTCACAGGCTCCCAGAGCGGCATTGCCGATATTTCCCGAAAGAGCTGGATATTCCTCATTTTATCAGGACTTGCAACGGGAGTTTCTTGGCTTTGCTATTATAAGGCAATTCAACTTGGCGATGTCTCTAAGGTGGTTCCCATTGACAAAATGAGCGTCGTATTTACGCTGATTCTCGCGTTTATTTTCTTGCACGAAAGCTTTAACTTAAAATCCTTGATCGGCTGCGGCCTGATTGCCGCGGGAACACTAACAATGGTGCTTTAATGGAAATATCACATAAACAGCTGCTTGCCCATCTGGCGCAATCGCCAGTACGCAATTATGCAGATTGTCGCGATCTTTCTCTCAACGGGGAAAAATACAAGGTTCGCGAGATGCGGTGCTTTGTTGATCATGCGGATAATATTTGCGACTATGTCCTTCTTCGCATGTATTCTGACGCATATATCGTCGCGGATTTTCATACACAATCTGCCTCTCTTATAGATGAAGCCGCGTGCGCAATTCTTGCGCTCCGTGGGGATTTTGCCGAAGCGGAGCTGCGCACTTTGCAACCTATTTCCCATGAGATTTTTACAAAAGCGGAGAGTATTCCGTCGCCAAACCCCACATTCTTTATGGAATCTGAAGCAGAAATTCGGCATATATCAAACAATACACGTTTGAAGGTATCCGTTGCCACGGATGATGTTTATTCGGCGCTCGTTTTGAATCCATCGGAAATAAACGCGCAGATTTTTGAATTTGATTCGATTTGCCCCGAGACGAGGCTCTATCTGCTGAGCCATGACGAAGAAATCGTAGGCTATCTGCGTGCAGAGAAGGGCTTTGCAAACATTTTAGATGTAGGTTTTTTATTCATTCTGCCGTCCTTTCGCGGTAATAGCTTTGGAAAATATCTCGCCACAGCTTTTGCAAAGGATTGCTTTTTACGAGGGGAAATTCCACACTACGGCAGTGCTGTTTCGCCTGCTTCCGAAGCGGTTGCGCGGGCTGTGGGCTTTCAAAGAGAACCGCTTCCCATATGCAAACTGCTTTCTCTTGGCTGCAAACAATAAACGCAATCATTAAAAAGTGAGATTACCCAATATGATTTATGTGAAAAATTTTTTCCTTCCTATTAGTAAGGAGGAAGATATTTATGAAAAAAAAGCTACCGAAAACGGCGGCAAGTTCGGATATGTCGACAATCCATATCCATGTGGTCTATTCAAAGGCAGGCTTTCTGAAGTAGAATTCGATCCTATCACGATTTTTTACGGTGGAAATGGTTCGGGTAAAAGCACGCTTTTGAATCTGATAGCGGAGCGACTGGCGCTCAAACGCATTGCGCCCTATAATTCGGGGGAATTGTTCAACGATTATGCCGCCGCTTGTCAATATGATATGGGTGACGATGATGATGGATTCCGTCTGCGCATTCCAAATGGCAGCCGTATTATCACGAGCGACGATATATTCGATTACATGCTGGCGATTCGTACGAATAATGCGGAGATTTCCGAAGAAAAGCAAGCAGTACGTACCGAGTATCGGAATATTCGAGGAGAGAACATCGGCGACACGGTCATCATGCGCAGCCTCGACGACTACGAGATGGTACGCACGCAGCTAATGGCGCGCAGTAAATCCGTTTCGCGTCGTCAGTTTATTCGCCGAGTGGCAGGTGAAGAAGCTAAGCTGCGCTCCAATGGCGAAACTGCGTTAGATTATTTCGACGCAAAGCTGAAAAACGATACATTATATTGCCTGGATGAGCCGGAAAACAGTCTTTCCCCCGCCTTGCAAATGAAGCTAAAAAGCATGATTGAGGAAATGGCGCGTTTTTGTGGTTGTCAGTTTATCATGGCCACGCATTCTCCGTTTTTGCTTGCGATGAAAGGCGCGAAAATATACGATCTTGACAGCACGCCTTGTTCGGTGAGAGATTGGTGGGAGCTTGATAATGTGCGCGCCTATTTCGATTTCTTTGAAGAAAATCGCGGATTATTCTTCTAACATCTTTTTATATAAAAATGCACCTCAAATTTGAGGTGCATTTTGCGTTTGTTTCCATTACCGTTCTTCGCGGAAATAAGTGATGCCAAGACCTGCGGGTGCTTGATATTCCTTCTTTTTGCGCATGGTGATGACGATCAGTACAACGATGGTCATGATGTAGGGAATCATTTCTAGGAACTGCGAGGCGACGGTCACCTCGTGACCGAAAAGAGGGAAGCTGAAATTTTGAATTTTCAGTGCCAACGCACGCATTGCTCCGAACAGATAAGCGCCGAAAACCGCTTTGAGCGGATTCCATGTGGCAAAGATGACAAGTGCCACAGCAATCCATCCGATACCGGCGGTCATCTGCTCCTGCCAGCGAAAGGCATAGGCGAGGGAAAGGTAGGAACCGCCCAGTCCGCAAAGCGCGCCGCCTATGCAAATGTGCACATATTTGAACGTGGTGATGCGAATGCCGGAAGCATCCGCCGCACCCGGATTTTCGCCGATCATGCGCATGGAAAGTCCGGGACGGGTGTAATTCATATAAATAAAGAGAATCACAGCAAGAAGGATGGAAATCGGTACATAGATGCTCTGATCAAAGAGCATATTGCCGAGTACAGGGATATCAGCTAACACAGGCATGCGAATGGCACCAAGAGGTTCCGTAACGGATGTGGGAAGATTTAACTGTGTCAGATCTTGTCCGAGAAAGCCGGAAAGTCCCGTACCGAAAATGGTGAGAACAAGACCGGTGACGATATGATTTCCCATGAAGGTTACCGTAACTACTGCATAGATCAGAGCCATCAGCGCGCCTGCAATGCAGGCTGTGAGCATAGCCAGCAAAGGATTTCCGGAGCTCTCGCCCACCATAAAGCCCATCACCGCGCCAATCAGCATCATGCCTTCAACGCCGAGGTTTGTGTGTCCCACCTTCTCGTTGAGAATGCCGCCAAGCGTTCCGAGCAGAATGGGAGTACCCATCTGAACGGTCAGCTGTAAGAACAGAGATAATTGATTAAGCCATTCCATTGATTATACCACGCCAACGCTACGCGAAGGCTTCCTTGTTCGAAATTATTTCTTATATACAATCTTGTAGTTGGCGAAAAATTCGCTTGCCAGTACGAAAAACAGGATTATACCTTGAATAACCTCCGATACTGACGCGGGGATCTTCATCGCAATCTGAAGATAGGAGCCGCCCTGTAATAATACAGCGAACAGGAAGGAGGTGACGAGAATCATTGGCGCGGAAAGCTTTGCGAGCCACGCGGTGATGATGGCTGTGAAGCCAAGACCTGCAGAAATATCGTTGGCGAGGCGGCCTTCGTTGCCCGAAGCCTGAATCATGCCTGCAAGTCCGCAGATACCACCCGAAATGAGTACCGCAATAAACAGCGTGCGCGTGACATTCATGCCTGCATAGCGTGCTGTCTGAGGATTTTCGCCAAGGACGGAAATTTCGAAGCCGAACTTGGAGTATTTGATGAGAATGTAAACGACCACCACCAAAACAAGGGCAATGATCCAGCCGATATGCACACCGAAAACCTTCGGCAGAGTGGAATTATCGGTGAATTTGAAAATCTTCGGCATATTTCGCTCGGCGGGATCCTTCCATGGACCAAACTGCAGATAGGTGATCCAGCGCACAGCGATGTAGTTCATCATCAGTGTGACAAGCGTTTCGCTGGTATCGAGCTTGTTTTTTAGAATGGCGGGGATCAATGCCCAAAGTCCGCCGAAAACGATGGCAGCCAGCATCATCAAAGGAAGCATGACAATGGCGGGGGTGGTGTCGGGCATTGCCAGCCAGATCCACGTGGCACCAAAGGCACCCATGTAGAACTGTCCCTCTGCACCGATGTTCCAAAATTTCATCTTGAAAGCGATCGAAACACCCAGCGACATAATCAGAAGGGGAATGCATTTTGCAATGGTCGCGGAAAGGTTATAGCCCGATCCAAGCGCACCCTTGATAAGTTTGGTGTACATATCAATGGGATTATAGCCAAGCGCCGCCATAATCAGCCCCGCACAGATGAGCGCAAGTAAGACGGTGCCTATGCGAAGCAACGATTCCTGTTTGGAACTCAGGCTTTGTTTTTTCTGAATTTTAAGCATGTTGTTTTACCTCGCTGCCTCCCGAATGTCCCAGCATAAGCATGCCGAGCTGCTCCTTTGTGGCTGTTTTTGCATCAAGAATGCCCATCACTTTACCCTCATGCAGAACCATGATACGGTCGGAAAGTCCAAGCAGCACGTCAAGATCCTCACCGATGAAAAGGATGCCCACACCCTTTTGCTTTTGTTCATTCAGCACGTCGTAGATATTATAGGATGCGCCAATATCAAGTCCGCGCACGGGATAAGCTGTGATTAGAAGCTCGGGATTGAGGTCGATCTCGCGGCCGAGAAGAACCTTTTGGATGTTACCGCCCGAGAGCTTTTTGACCTGATGATAGGGGGAAGGCGTGGAAATTTCAAAGCGTTCGATGATGGAATCGGCAATTTTTCTGCCCTCGGTGCGATCCATGAATGCGCCCTTCATGTTCTGATAGGATTTCAGCAGAACGTTGTCGATGATGGACATGGCGCCTACAAGTCCCATGCCGAGTCTGTCTTCAGGCACAAAGGACATGGTAACACCGCGACGGATAATATCACGTGGAGTCAGTCCGACAAGGGAAGAACCTTTGAAAATAATATCGCCCTCTGCAACCTTGTCAAGTCCGGCTATGGTCTCACAAAGCTCCTTTTGACCGGATCCGGCGATGCCGGCAACGCCGAGAATTTCACCCGATGAAAGCTCGAAGCTGACATGATCCAGCGCATTTCTGCCCTCGCCGTTCAGTACAGTGAGATTTTCTACGGAAAGGATCGGTTTGATCAAATCCGAGGCGGTTGCGGAACGCTCGATGTCCAGCGATATGGGGCGACCGACCATCAGCTCTGTAAGCTCGCGCGCATTGGTTTCGGAGGTGTTCAGAGTTTTGATGGACTGTCCGCGCCGCATGATGGTCACACGGTCGGAAATTTCAAGCACCTCTGCCATTTTGTGTGTGATGATGATGATCGAACAGCCCTGCTTTTTCATGCCGCGAAGAATATCGAATAATATGCGAATCTCCTGCGGTGTCAGAACTGCGGTGGGCTCATCAAGGATGAGAATCTTTGCGCCGCGGAATAAAACCTTGAGAATTTCACAGGTTTGCTTTTCAGAGACGGACATATTGTATACTTTTTTATCGGGATCCAGCTTAAGTCCGAATTTTTCCTCTACGGCGCGGATCTTTTCCGCCATTGCTTTGCCGGAGGTGAAAAATCCCGTATCTTTTGCACCGGCGATGATATTTTCCTTGGCGGTCAAAACATCAACCAATTTGAAGTGCTGATGGACCATGCCGATGCCCGCAGCGATGGAATCTGTGGGGGATCGGAATTGTACGGGCTTGCCATCTAATTCAATGGTGCCTTCGTCAGGCAGATAAATGCCTGACAAAATATTCATCAGCGTGGATTTTCCTGAACCGTTTTCGCCGAGCAGGGCATGGATCTCGCCCTTCTGCAGATCGAGATTGATATCGCGGTTGGCTTTTACGCTGCCGAAGGATTTGCTGATTCCCGTTAATTTTACGCAGATATTTTCCATAACAGGTTCCTTTATCTTTATAAATAGTTACCTACATTATACCACATTATGACACAATTCGTCAATACAATCACAAAAAAATCCCGCGAAAAATCGCGGGATTTTCATATTTAGAATAAGGTTATGATTAGCCGATGGAGCCGATAACGCCCTCAACCAGCCAGTCGATCTGCTGCAGAGCTGCATCGTCCAAGGATTCGCCGCTCTTCACGCGGATCTCACCCTTGTTGTCCTTGAGCTCGCCTGCAAAAATGTCGATCTCGCCGGAAATGATCTTTTCCTTTGCAGCTTCAACAGCATCAGCGGTGCCTGCTGCACAGTTAGCGGTGAGAGTATCGAGAGATACCATGCCCTTGTTCAGACCTTCCCAGTAAGACTGACCCTTCCAGGTGCCAGCCATGATAGCTTCAACATCCTGCTTGTAGTAAACGCCCCAATGGAAGAGAGGTGCAGTCAGGTAAGCCTTGGGAGCTGCATCGGGAGTAGAGGAGTTGTAACCGATTGCCAGAACGCCCTTTTCCTGAGCAGCGATCTGGGGAGCGGTGGAGTCGCAGTGCTGAGCGATAAGGTCACAGCCCTTGTTGATCAGCTCAAGTGCTGCGGACTTTTCGATGGTTACGTCAAACCAGGTGTTGGTCCAGATAACTTCAAC
>JAZTWJ010000027.1:0-29403 GCA_045635785.1 Candidatus Flemingiibacterium sp. | reverse complement strand
ATGGGCTGGGCAAACGATACCTTTGATTATATTGCCACCGACCCGATCTTCCGCAAATGGAAGCATGAGCGCCTCACCTTCCCGATGATGTATTCGCTGAACGAAAACTTCATCTTGCCTGTTTCCCACGATGAGGTGGTGCATGGCAAGCTCTCACTGCTTGACAAATCCTTCGGCGCCTATGAGCAGAAATTTGCGGGAACAAGACTGTTCCTCGCCTATCAAATGACCCATCCGGGCAAAAAACTGCTGTTTATGGGCAGTGAATACGGCCCCTTCCGGGAATGGGATTACGAAAATCAGCTCGAATGGTTTATGCTGGATTATGACATGCACAAAAAAATGCAAGGCTACACAGCAGCCATCAACCGCTTCTATCTTGAAAACAGGGAACTGTGGGAGCTGGATTTTTGCTGGGACGGCTTTGAATGGCTGCTTGCCGACATGCGCGAGCTGAATATTATCGCATACCGTCGAATGGACAAAAAGGGACGGGAACTGGTGGTGCTGCTCAATTTTGCTCCCGTGGACAGACAGGGATTTATCCTGTCGGGGTTACGGCGCAAATCCTATCTGGAGGCGTTCAATTCCGATCGCACGGAATTCGGCGGTTCAGGAATGAGAAACGAGGGTGTGCTTGATACGTTTAGTGATGGCGAGAGCCGCTCGCTGACTTTAGATCTGCCGGGACTTTCGGCGGTGATCCTGCGCCCGATCGCATCTGTCGGACGCCAAAAGAAGCATGACGCATAAATTATGACGAAATTTTTGAATCGGAGGTAACAGAGACTTATGTACAAGAAGAAAGAATGCGTGGCAATGCTGCTCGCAGGTGGACAGGGCAGCCGTCTTTATACGCTGACGGAAAAAACGGCGAAGCCTGCCGTTCCCTTTGGTGCAAAGTATCGCATCATCGACTTTACGCTTTCCAATTGCGTAAATTCGGGCATTGACACCGTGGGCGTTCTGACTCAATATCAGCCGCTGGTGCTGAACGAATATATCGGCAACGGTCAGCCGTGGGACCTCGACCGTATGAGCGGCGGCGTGATGGTTTTGCCGCCATATCAGGGCTCCAAGTCCGCAGATTGGTACAAGGGAACCGCCAATGCCATTTATCAAAATCTCAATTTTATCAACCGATACGATCCCGATTATGTGCTGGTGCTTTCGGGCGACCACATTTATAAAATGGACTACAGCGCGATGCTTGACTACCACAAGAAGATGAACGCCTCGGCAACCATTGCGGTCATTGATGTGCCCATCGAGCAGGCAAGCCGCTTCGGTATCATGAACACCGATGAAAACAACCGCATCTATGAATTTGAAGAAAAACCCGCCAATCCCAAGTCAACCAAGGCATCCATGGGCATTTATATATTCAATCGAAATCTGCTTGCAGACTATCTGACAGCGGATGAAAAGGATCCCGATTCCTCCAAGGACTTTGGTAAGAACATCATTCCCGCCATGTTAGCAAAGGGCGAGAGCATGTATGCCTACGAATTTTCGGGATATTGGAAGGACGTGGGAACCATTCAGAGCCTTTGGGAGGCGCATATGGATCTCATCGGCGATGAGCCGACCTTCAATCTGTACGATTCGGATTGGCGCATCTACTCCCGCAGTCTCAATCGCGCGCCCCATTATACGGGAAGCGATGCCAAGGTGGTGAATTCCATCGTCACCGAGGGCTGTGAGATCCACGGCGTTGTGGAAAATTCCGTGCTGTTCGGCGGTGTCAAGGTGGCGAGAGGTGCGTACATACGCAATTCTATCGTCATGAATGATTCCGTTATTCGAGAAAATGCAGAAATATACGATTCCATTGTGGACGGAAATACGGAAATCGGCGCAGGTGCAAAGATCGGCGCGGAAAGCGGCGGCAAGTGCATTACTTTAGTGGGCGGTGAACTGAAGCTCCCCGAAGGCGCCGTCATCCCCGCCGGTGATATGGTCAACGCCGCATATCTCAAAGAAAAAAAGATTTAAGGAAGGAGCTTTACTATGTCAGTACAGGGAATCATATTCTCCAATCTTCATGATAAAAATGTCGCCGAGCTGACGCGCAAGCGCACGATGGCTTCCATCCCCTATGCATGCCGCTACCGTCTGATTGACTTTGCGCTTTCCAATATGGTCAACTCGGGTATTACCTCCGTGAGCATTATTACCCATTATAATTATCAGTCGCTGATGGACCATATCGGATCCGGTAAGGACTGGGATCTGGCGCGCCGCAAGGGCGGTATCAAGCTGCTTCCGCCGTATATAAGTGCCTTTGCCAACAACCAGAATCTGCTCTACAACTCCCGCCTTGAGGCAATGAAGAGCGTCAATTATTCCATTTCCCGCTTCAACTCCGATTATGTGGTGCTGTCGGACTGCGACGTTATCTGCAACATCGACCTGAACGACATGATCAACGACCATGTGAGCCACAATGCGGATATTACCATGGCGGTCAAGCGCGTTCTCTTGACTCGCGAAAACTGCAAACGAAATGTGATCGTCGAATCCGATGAAAACGGCAGGATCACCGATGTCAATGCCTATCCCACGAACGAGACGGGATACCGCGACATCAATTTGAACATCGTAGTCATCAATCGCGAATATCTGCAAAGCTTGGTGCTGGATGCCATTGCTCACGGCTACACCAGCTTCAACCGCGACGTGCTTTCGCGTAATGCTGCCCACCGCAATTATCGCATCTACAAATACGACGGCTACTTTGCCACCATCTACTCGCTGGAGGATTATTATATGCATTCCATGGAGCTGATTGGTGACATTACCAACCGTGAGCAGCTCTTTGGCGTGAAAAATCGCCCCATCTATACTAAGGTCAGAAACTCCGCGCCCACAAAATATACCGCAGATTCCTCGGTCAAAAATTCCCTTATTGCCGACGGCTGTGTGATTGAAGGCACGGTGGAAAATTCCATCTTATTTCGCGGTGTGAAGATCGGCAAGGGAACCACCGTTAAAAACTCCATTCTGTTTCAGGACACCGTGACGGGCGAAAATGTATTTTTGAACTGCGTGATCGCTGACAAAAACGTGGTCATTCGTGACGGGCGCATGCTGTCGGGACACGAAACCATGCCCTTCTTCATTGACAAGAGCAAGATGATCTGATCGCTCCGTTTGTTAAAAACGCAGTATACACAATTGCTTCGTAAAATGCTTTGTAAATTACATCGTAAGAGGAGAAGTATACATGAAAAAGATTCTATTTGTCGGTTCGGAAGCGTTGCCCTTTGCCGCAACAGGCGGTCTTGGCGATGTGCTCGGCTCTCTGCCTGCAGCACTCAAGCGTGCGGATCCTGACACGGATGTGCGTGTCGTCATCCCCATGTATCAAATGGTGGCGGCAAAATATAAAGCGCAAATGACCAAGGTGGCAGAATTTACCGTCGCGCTTTCTTGGCGCAGACAGTATTGCGGCGTCTGGTCCTATGAGCAGGATGGCGTGATCTATTATTTCATCGACAACGAATATTATTTTAAGCGCGCCTCTCTCTACGGCAGTTATGACGACGGAGAACGCTATGCCTACTTCTGCAAGGCGGTCATGGAAATGATGCCCCATATTGGCTTCATGCCCGATATTCTCCATTGCCACGATTGGCAGAGTGCGCTGTGTGTGATCTACTTAAAGCGCAAATACTGCTATCTTGACGAGTATGCAGGCATGAAGGCGGTTTATACGATCCACAACATTGATTATCAGGGCATCTATAATTTCGATATCCTCGGTGATATTTTCTGCCTCGATTCATGGGATCGCTATGTGGTCGAATACGACGGATGCATCAATCTGACAAAGGGTGCCATCGTCTGCTGTGATCAGCTGACCACCGTCAGCCCAAGCTACGCGCAGGAAATTCAAACCGAATATTATTCCAGCGGACTGCATCATATCATCCGCATGTACAAGGACAAGATCTGCGGAATCATCAACGGCATCGACACCGCGCTGTACGATCCCGCAAACGATCCTTCCATCGCCGCAAACTTTACAGCCGAAACCATTGAAAAGAAAGCGATCAATAAAGCGGCATTGCAGAAAACCTTCAATCTGCCCGTGAAAGCGGATGTGCCGCTGATTGCCATGGTCAGCCGCCTTGCATCCCATAAAGGCTTTGACCTTGTGCGTCGCGTGGCGGATGAAATTCTTGCCTGCGGTGTACAGTTGGTTCTGCTTGGTACGGGTGAGATGGAGCTGGAAGATTTCTTTGCCGATCTTGCTGGACGTTATCCCGAAAAGTGCGGTGTCATGCTTGCCTTCGATAAGAATCTTGCAAAGCAGATCTACGCATCGGCGGACATCTTTTTGATGCCGTCCAAATCGGAGCCGTGCGGTCTGGCGCAGATGATCGCATCCCGCTACGGAACGGTGCCGATCGTCCGAGAGACGGGCGGTCTTGCCGATACCATCGTGCCCTTTAATGAAGAAACGGGCGAGGGCAACGGCATCACCTTCCACACCTATAACGCGCATGACATGCTGAATGCCATCCACCGCACCATCACGCTCTACAAGGATCAAAAAAAGTGGGCAAAGCTGACAGACAATGCCATCAAGATGGATTTTTCGTGGGAGGCATCCGCAAAAACATATCACAAAATGTATCAACAATTAGAAAAGTAAGCATCTTTTCCTAAGTCACTAACAAGAATACAAAATTCCCATAACGAAGGAAACCCATTCATGAACAAAACTTTCAACAAAGCACAGATCAAAGACGCAATTACCGCAAAATTAGCGCGCTATTTCGGAACCACTCCCGAGGAAGCCACAGCTGAGCAGGTGTACAAGAGCGTCATCCTGTCCGTCAAAGATATTCTCACCGACAAGCGCAGCGAATTCAAATCAGACACAAAAAAACATTCCGGCAAAAAAATCTATTATCTTTGCATGGAATTTTTGCTCGGCAGAGCCTTAAAAAATAATCTCCGCAATCTTGGCATTGCCGATCTATATGGCGAGGTGCTGTCCGAATTCGGCTTCGAACTTGAGGATATTTACGGCATGGAGCCGGACCCGGGACTTGGAAACGGCGGTCTCGGACGGCTTGCCGCTTGTTTTATGGACGGCCTCACCACGCTTGATTATGCCGCTACAGGCTTTTCCATTCTGTATGAATACGGCCTGTTCAAACAGCGCATCATTGATGGCGATCAGATTGAGCTTCCGGATAATTGGATGCCCGAGGGCGATGTATGGCTGGTTCCGCGCCATGATAAGACGTTCAGCGTAAGACTTGGCGGCTATATCAACGAAACATGGGAGAACGGCAAATGCAACATCACCCATGTGGGCGGCGATGAAATTCAAGCGGTGCCTTATGATATGATGATTTCAGGCGCGAACTCCAAGGCTGTCAATATCCTGCGTCTTTGGAAAGCATGCGATACGAAGAATTTCAATATGAATCTTTTTTCGCAGGGACAGTATGTCAAGGCGATGCAGGAGGGCACGAGCGCGGAAATTATCAGCAAGGTGCTCTATCCATCGGATAATCATATGGAGGGCAAATATCTGCGTTTGTCGCAGCAGTATTTTCTCGTCTCCGCATCCCTTCAGTCCATTATTTCCGATCATCTTGCCACCTATGGCTCCCTTGCGGGCTTTGCCGATAAGGTCGCCATCCACATCAATGACACCCATCCAGCGCTGGTTATTCCCGAGCTGATGCGTATTCTTATTGATATTTATTCCTTCTCATGGGAAAATGCGTGGCGGCTTGTTACCTCCACCGTTTCCTATACCAACCACACGGTTATGCCCGAGGCGCTGGAAACATGGAACGAGGATCTGTTCAAGATCAAGCTCCCCCGTATCTATGCCATCACCAACGAGATCAATCGCCGTTTCTGCGGCGATCTCTGGAACGCATATCCGGGCGATTGGGACAGGATCTCCCGTATGTCCATCCTTGGCTATGGACAGATCCGCATGGCAAATTTGTCCATCGTCGGCTCCCATACGGTCAACGGCGTTTCCAAGCTGCATTCGGATATTCTGAAAAGAACCATCTTCCACGATTTCTATAAGTATACCCCCGCAAAATTCATCAATGTCACAAATGGCATTGCCCATCGTCGCTGGCTTTGCTACGCCAATCCTCAGCTGACGGCGCTTATTGATGAGTGCATTGGCGAGCGTTGGCATAAAGCGGAGCCGGAAGCGCTGACCGAATTTGCAAAGTTTGCGGACGATAAAACGGTGCTTGAAAAAATTGATGCCATCAAGCATGCAAATAAGGCAAATTTTGCTATCTATACCGAACAGAAAGCAGGCATTCGTCTCGATCCCGACTCGGTGTTTGATGTACAGATCAAGCGCATGCATGAGTATAAGAGACAGCTTCTCAACGCCATGCGTATTATCAGCCTGTATACGCAGCTGCGCGAAAATCCGGACCTCGATATGATGCCGCAGACCTTCATCTTCGGCGCAAAGGCAGCGCCCGGCTATTATATGGCGAAAAATATCATCAAGCTCATCTCCTATATCGGCGCGGATATTGAGAAAAATCCCCATATGCGGGAGAAGCTGCGTGTTGTTTTCATGGAGGATTACAACGTATCTCTGGCAGAGGTGCTCATTCCCGCCGCTGACATCAGTGAGCAGATCTCGCTGGCGGGCAAGGAAGCCAGCGGCACCGGCTGCATGAAGCTGATGGCGAACGGTGCACTCACCATCGGCACCATGGATGGTGCGAACGTGGAAATCCACGAGCAGGTGGGAGATGCGAATATGTATATCTTCGGCCTTACCACTGGCGAGGTGGATGACCTTTGGAAACGCGGCTATGATGCGACGGCATATTACCGGCAGAGTGAGCGTCTGCGCCGTGCGGTGGATGCGCTGGATGTGGGCTTCAACGGCCGATCCTTCAGCGATATCAAGCAGTATCTGATCAACGCCCAGTATGCTCACGGCGTGGCAGATCCCTATATGTGCATTGCCGATTTCGATTCCTATTACGCGGTGCATGAGCGCATGCTCCGTGACTATGCAGACCGCGAAAAGTGGAGCCGCATGTCGCTCATCAATACGGCGCGCTCCGGCTATTTCGCCTCCGACCGCTCTATTCGCGAATATGCGGATAATATTTGGCACATTAAGCCGATTAAGTGATGCTTGCTTTTCAAACGATAAACGATCTGCCGAAGTTGCGCGTGCTTTATGAAAAGATCTCAGAAAAGCGCGGTGATGTTGGTGGCAATGGCGCTTTTGCATCGGATGACACGCTTACCCTCAAGGTAAGAGTGCCGCGTGCATTTTGCGCGGAAAGTGCGGTGCTTCGACTGTATCGGGACGACGATATGTCGGTGCATGAATACCCAGCCAAATTAGAGGCGTTCGGCGACGCGCACGATGTTTTTTCGGTGACGCTTTCGCTTGATTCGCTTTGCCTTGACGGCGAAAGCGGGCTGTTTTATCATACCTTCGTATTGGAGACGGTCTACGGCACGCTATACTCCGAGCGAAATGGCCATGTGACGCCGAATCTTGCCGATGCGGTATGCACGCAATTGACCGTTTATGCGAAGGATTATACCGCACCCGCACGTTTTCGGGGCGGAATGATGTATCAAATTTTCGTCGACCGCTTCCATGACGGCGGACGGGCGATCTCGCCCGATGCGGGCAAGCTTTATGAGCCCGATTGGGAGAACGGTGTGCCACAATTTGCTGAGGTCCCCGGTGGGGCAGTGGCGAACAATCTCTTTTTCGGCGGCAATTTGTGGGGCGTTGCTCAAAAGCTGGACTATATCGTCTCATTAGGCGTGGATACGCTGTATCTCTGTCCCATCTTTGAAGCCGCATCCAACCACAAGTACGATACCGGCGATTATTGTAAAATTGACCGCATGTTTGGCGGCGAAGCGGCGTTCGAGCATTTGATCGCGGAATGCCACAGGCGCGGCATGAAGCTGATTTTGGACGGTGTGTTCAATCACACCGGCGCAGACAGCCGCTATTTCAATAAGTACGGGCATTATCAGGGCCTTGGCGCCTATCACTCGCAAAAATCCCGCTATTACAAATGGTACAGCTTCACGGATTATCCGAGCAAGTATCGCTGTTGGTGGGATATACAAATTCTTCCTGCTGTGGACAGTACGGAAAAATCATGGCGCAGCTTCATCTGCGGCGAGCGAGGCATCATTCGGCGGTATCTGTCGCGGGGTATTGACGGCTGGCGTTTGGATGTGGCGGATGAGCTTTCGGATGTTTTTCTTGACGAACTTCGTGAGGCGGCGAAGGCGGAGAAGCGCGATTCGCTGATCCTCGGCGAGGTTTGGGAGGATGCATCCAATAAGGTGGCGTATGATAGCAGACGGCGGTACTTTAGAGGGAAACAGTTAGATTCGGTGATGAACTATCCCTTGAAGGATGCGCTGATCGCCTTTCTTCTTACCCGTGACTGCCAACGTTTGCGAGAAACGGCGGCGGAGCTTTGGAATCACTATCCCGAGTCGGTGTCTCATGTGCTGATGAATTTTCTCGGCACCCATGATACCGCGCGCATCCTCACTGTATTGGCGGAAACGGGTACGGAACATATGTCAAATGCAGAGCTTTCCGTCTTTCGCCTGTCACCGCCTCAAATGGAGAGGGCGAAGGCTCGTTTGAAAATCGCATGGGCGTTGCTGGCGACATTCCCCGGCATTCCCTGCATATATTATGGCGATGAGGCGGGAATGGAGGGCGGACGCGATCCCTTCAACCGCATGCCCTTCATTTGGGGACGCGAAGATGCGGATCTGACAGCGTTTTACCGCAAGATCGGTGCGATTCGCAGGTCTCTTCCCGTATTTGCGGACGGCACGCTTTCTATGCCCGAAACGGGCGATGCGGGGCGATTCCTTTTGGTGCGGCAAGGCGGCGGCATGACCTTTGCGGCGGCGGTCAATCTTTCCGCGCGGACATGGGAGCCTGCCTTCGATGGTGAAGCGGAGCGTCTTTTGTCTGATTCTAAGGGCACAGCGGTGCAATCGGGAGAGATTGAATACTTCCTCCTACGATAGTTGTGCATCGTGCACATAATTTGTGGTGAAAATTGTTGGAATGGCCGAAAAAAGAGAAATTACGGAAAAACGCTTCAATTTCCCTCAATATTATGCTATAATAATACTCGTAATACGTTGTGTACGTCCCCATTTTTTGGCAACGAAAATGGGTAGAAAAATTTGTTGCCGAAATTCGGGAGGATTATTATCATGAAAATGCGTGTGCTTCATTTTACCGGCAAGGGTAAGATCAAGACGATGGCTCAGATCATTACCGACAACTATGCAACCGAAAAGATCAATTGCATGGACAGCATTCCGCCTGCATATTCCTGCGACAAGGAGAGACTCGTTGTCATTCTGGCATCCGTTTCCAAGGATCCCGCAAACGCGCTGATCCTGTTCTGCAAGGAGCTGACCAAGGCAAGAACTGCCAACGTTGCATTCATCATCGACGGTCCTGCAGAAGGCGCAAATGTGCTGATTGAATCGGTTAAGGATGCCGGCTCCAATGTTATCGAGGATGTTCTTTATGTCAAGGGCGGCATTCCGTTCCTGAAGGGCGTCAAGGATGAGGAAAAGAAGGCAGTCATCGACTGGATGGATAAGATTTCCGCATCTCTCGCATAATTTTATCAGATGAATACAAACAGACGGCTGTGTGATTGCAGCCGTCTGTGTTTGCTTTTGCGGTATATAATTTACCATAGACAATAGAAAAAGCACCGCATATGCGGTGCTTTTTGCATGGGGTGAATGAAGGGGGTCGAACCCTCGACCTCCAGGGCCACAACCTGGCGCTCTAACCAACTGAGCTACATCCACCAAATGGAATCTATTGGCGTACCTGGAGGGACTCGAACCCCCGACCTACTGCTTAGAAGGCAGTTGCTCTATCCGGCTGAGCTACAGGTACATGCTCAATCAACGTAAAATATTATACCATATCTCTTTTCGTTTGTCAAGGGGTTTTATCATATTCTTCGAAAAATTTTCCACGTTAAAAGAGGGATCAAGCATCATAAAACCGCTGCTTATTTATACGGTGAATCGGAATTTATTCTTGGGGAATCTCTTCGTTTTCAAAATGCGTGCGGATCCATGCGGTGATATCTGCCGACAGCGTCTGTATGTCCGCGAAGGAGTCATAGGAATGGGTCAATCCATCCACAAGCATGGTTTCCGCATCCACCCGCAGAGATGCCGCTTCTTTTGCAAAGCTTTCGGAATGGGTGGGGAGAATTACAGGATCCTCCTTGCCGCTGACCATCAAAAAGGCTGTCTTTGTTTTTCCGGTTAGCTGAGCCGTTGGGCTGGCATTGGAGAGCTTTTTTGTGTCAAATGCCTGCCCGAGATAATAGGCGAGGGCATCCGAATAAAAGGGGCTGTCATTCTGAACGGTTAGGTTGGTGGGGCCGGATAGAGATACGCAGAGCGCGATGTCCTGCGTTTTGATGGCGCTCATCAATGCCAAATGTGCGCCTGCAGAATAGCCGATGACGCCAATCTTTCTGCTGTCAATGCCAAGTCTGCGCGCATTCTTTTTGACAAAGGAAATGGCGTCCATACAGTCGTCAAGGCAATCCTCCCAACTTCTTCCGTCGATCGCAAGTCGATAATCCACACCGATCACGGTGAAGCCGCCATCGCGCAGCATGGAGCAGAGAGGTTCAAATTCAAGATAAAACTGATCCTTTGCGCCCGAGATCCAACCGCCGCCATGAAAAACCAACACGCAGGGCGCGGATTCGACCGTCGTTTCGGGACGCAGCAGTTCTATGGAGAGCTTATCCGTCAGGGTTCGCTTGTAGGTAACGGTGTTTTCTGCGATGTGCGTATTCTGCGCGGCTTCTCCGCAGGCGCAAAGAAGGAGCATCAGCACCGTCAGAAGAATTGTCGCCATGCGTTTGAACATTCACATCACCCCTTTTTATGTTGAAGCTTAAACCTTGATCTTTGCCCATTTGCCGCCGGAGAAGCGGCTTGCCATCAAAGCGAGACGGGTATATTGGTCGACGGTCATTGCAAGCCATGCGCCGATGACACCGAAGGGCAGTACGTGGCACATTAAATAAGTGGCAAACGGACGCAGAATGCCAATGCAGATAAAGCTGGTGATGGCGGCGAATTTGGTATCGCCGGCGCCGCGTACACAGCCGGAAAAGATAACCTGCGAAATTTGCGCAGGGCAGATAAATGCCAACAGAACCAAGATCTGCACACCCTTTTGGATGATCAGATCCGCCTCCGCTTCATCGGTCATGAACAAGCCCATCATCATTTCGCCGCCCAAGGTGAACAGCAAAAACAGACACATGGCGATGAGAAAGCCGATTCGCTGTGCGGTCTTTCCGTAGATCATGGAAAGGTCGGGGCGATGCTTGCCAAGATTTTGTCCTACGAGGGCGGATGCCGCCATATTCAGACCGTCACCGAAGCAGAAGGAAAGGGTGCAGATATTCATACAGATGGTATGCGTTGCAAAATCCACGGTGCCGAGGTCTGCGACAAGCTTTGCCGTCATAAAGAATCCAAAGCGCATAAACAGCTGTTCAACGGCAGCGGAGCTTGCAATTTTGCCGATCAGCGAAAGATTGACCGAGTCAAAATGAAAGAGCGATTGTATGCGAAGATGCAGGAAGTGATCCTTGTGGGAAACCGAATAAACAGACATGGCGCAGGCGGTGATATTGCCGAGCAGCGTTGCCAGCGCCGCACCGGTAATGCCAAGCTTCGGGAAGAAGAAAAGTCCGTTGATGAGCAGGGCATTGAAAACGCAGTTGATGATATTCGCGGTGATGTTGGTGGTCATGGAAATGCGCGTATTGCCCGAGCCGCGCTGTGCCGAGTTGATCACCATGCTGATGGATGTGAAAAGCAAGCCGATCATGGTGATGCGGAAATAGATGGTTGCCTGCTCGATGGTATCCGCTTCCGCGCCTGCGAAAAGCAGCATGGGCCTTGTAAAGATGAACGCAGTGCTTACAAGAAGCAGACCGAGAATGAGACAGAGTGACACCGCTTGTGCGAGGCAACGATTGGCATCTGCCTTGCGATTTTCGCCCTTGCGGCGGCTGACAATGGCAGTAACGCCCACATTCAGCGCGAGAAATACGGCAGTGAAAATGAGGCGGGGCTGTCCCGTCAAGCCAACGGCTGCAACTGCGGCGTGTCCCATGGTGCTGACCATGATGGAGTCGATAAAAGAGACAAGACCGATGAGGAAGGATTCCGCTGTGGCAGGCCATGCAATTTTGAGGAAAGACAGATAGATTTCTTTTGTGTTGTAGCTTTCTTCTTGCCTTTGGTCAGGCTTTAGCATATGATCGGGGGCATATAGCCGACGTAACAGTTTCATATTGATGACCGTCGCTTTTGCAAAGCAAAAGCCTCCTTATGTGGGGATTGTGGTTGGTTTGCGAAGCGATCCGCAAAACCGATTTATCGGATGCGGAAATCACTCCTTTCATTATATCACATTTTGTAAAAATTTTCAATAGGCAACGTGCCGATTTTGAGATGCTTTTGCCCTCTTTTGACACGAGTTTTTGTAGGCCCCCACAATACAGAAAACCCGCTCCGCCGTCAATCGGCGGAGCGGACGTGCTGTTTGTGTGGGATCGCATTTTTTGTGGGCTCTGAATGAAAGCGCTTATTCCATCCAAGTATCGGTGACCTTTGCGTAGGCGGCGATTTTTGCCTTGACCGCATCCATGCTTTCGGCGTTGGCGAGCATGTAGATCTTGATCTTTGGCTCCGTGCCCGATGGGCGGATGACGATGGTATCGCCCGGCTCCGTCTTGTAATAGAGCACATTGGAGGTGGGAAGACCGGTGGAGGTCACCTTGCCCGTATCAACATCGAGAATCGTATCCGTTTGATAATCGCGGCGCTCGATGATGCGGTAGCCTGCCAGCTCGGAAGGCGGATTTTTACGCAGACGGTCCATGAGTGCCTGCATTTTTTCAAGTCCGTCAAGACCTTCCATATAGATGTTGGCGGTCCCCTCATAATAGTAGCCGTAACGTTCGTACAGCGCATCCATCGCATCGCAGAGCGTCATATTCTTTGTCTTGTAGTATGCCGCCATCTCACAGATCAGCATGGAGGAAACGACCGCATCCTTGTCGCGGGCATAGGTTCCCTTGAGATAACCGTAGCTTTCTTCAAAACCGAAGATATAGTTATCGTGTCCCGTCGTCTCGAACTTTTTGATCACCTCACCGATGAACTTGAAGCCGGTCAACACATCAAACAGACGGATGCCATGCTCGGCGCACATCTTCGTCACCATTTCGGTGGAGACGATGGTCTTGACCGCGTAAGGGTTTTCGGGCATGCCGGTTTCTTCGTAGGCGGTGATGATATAATCAAGCAGAAGCGCGCCCACCTGATTGCCGGTAAGGCACTTGAACTTGCCGGATTTGTCGCGGGACATGATGCCCACGCGGTCCGCATCCGGATCGGTGGCGATGATGAGATCGCTTCCCACCTGCTCCGCCAGCTTGATGCCAAGCTCAAACACCTGCGGATATTCGGGATTGGGGAAATCGGCGGTGGGGAAATTGCCGTCGGGGATCATCTGCTCCGCAACGGTATCAATATGCTTGATGCCGAGCCGACGCAATGCCTCGGGGACGAGCTTATAGCCTGCGCCGTGGAGAGGCGTGTATACGATCTCCAAATCGTCGGCAACCTTTTTCACCGTTTCGGGATTGATCGCCTCGGCGAGAACATGGTCAAGATACACATCGTCAAAGGACGGCGGGATGAATTCGATGATACCGCTCTTTACGCCTTCATCGAAGTCCATCTGCTTGACGTCGTCGAAAATATCCGCCGCCTCGATGAATGCGGATACGGTTTTTGCATGATCGGGCGGAAGCTGTGCGCCATCCTCCCAATATGCCTTGTAGCCGTTGTACTGCTTGGGATTGTGGGATGCGGTGATGTTGATGCCCGCAATCGCGCCAAATGCGCGGACAGCAAAGGAAAGCGTCGGCGTGGGACGCATGCCGTCAAATATTTTGACACGGATGCCGTTGGCGGCTAAAACTCCTGCCGCCGTTCTGGCAAACAGCTCGGAGTTGTTGCGGGAATCGTGGGCGATGGCAACGCCGCGCTCCGCCTTGCCCTCCTTGTTGATGAGATCGGCAAGACCTTGTGTCGCATGGGCAACGGTGTACACATTCATGGCATTGATGCCGGCGACCATGGTACCGCGCAGACCGCCCGTGCCGAATTCCAAGCCCTTGATAAAGCGAAATTCGATTTCCTCCTCATCATTTGCGATGGCGGCAAGCTCCGCTTTGGAAGCGGCATCCACCTTATCGGATGCGAGCCAACGCTCGTAATTTTCTCTGTAGGTCATATTGTGTCCCCTTTCAATTATGTGCTTTGGGATTTGAGCTTTTCGAGCGCTTGTGCAAGCTGATCGGGGCAAGAGGTGGGCTTGAAGCCACAGCGGATGCCCTTCAGTCTTGCGATGGCATCGTCAATGTTCATTCCCTTACAAAGGGCGGCAACACCCTGCGTATTGCCCGAGCATCCGCCGACAAATTCGATACTTTCAATGACGTCGCCGTCGGTTACAATTTCGATCTGCCGCGCACAGGTGCCGCGCGTTGTGTAAGAAATGGTGTTCTTCATTGTATGCGAGATCCTTTCCAAAAATATAGGGGATTTCTAAAAATTCATAAAATTCCAAGGACAAACAAGCGGAAGCTCACGGCATCTGCCGATGGGCATCACGCATATAAATATCGCCCGTCCGTCGGTTCATTATGCATGGAATCGCGTCATGCCGTTATTATCCGCCGCTTTTGATGTGCATGTAGACGCCAAGCGGCTCATATTGGGGCATTGCCAGCGACATGAACAGTGCAAAGGCGGCAAAGCCTTCTTTGCTGCCGATTTTCAAAATGACATCGCAGGAAAATTCGCTGTCGCTGTAGGTGAGGGGAATGGAATCCACCTTGTAGAGCGTCAATCCGCAATCTCTTGCCGCCGCCAGCACATCGCAAAGCGAGGCATCCTTATCGGGGACCAGCGTGAATTCAAAGCAGCAGCAACCGGTTTTGTCTAACTTATCATCGGAGGGGAGACCGATGGATCGTTTGAGCAGGGCATAGCGGGTGGTCACGCTTCCATCGGGCGATGTCACATCGCAGGAGAGCACGGGGCTCAATTCATATTTGTCGATGAGCCGATAAAAGCTGATGAGTTTGGCATCGCGGGAACTGTCGAGGGGAAGCATGCAGAGATCGGCTCTGCCGTAGTAAACCTCCTCGCAGACAGCGGTGAAGTCCGACATATAAGCGACGGACGGCTCTTCAAAAGCATCCGAAAATATGCGAAAAGCCGCGTCCGCATACGCATTTTGGAAATAGGCGATGCGCGGTGATGCAGAAAACGGTTCATTGGGGAACAACCGTGCAAGAAGCTCGCTCTGCCTGCTTTTATCCTTTGCCAGATAGCGACAGACGGTCAGCTTATCGGAAAGGGTGCGGGATGTGGCTCTTGCCAAAAGATATTCTTCCGCCTCTGCCGCCGCCTCTGCGGGAATGGGAGCGGGGTTGAACATCGAAGAAAATTCCCTCGCCCAATCCTCGCTGTCAATGGGGGGATCGAGTCGCTGCAGCAGCTCCGCCCGCTCGCGCAATTGTACCACGCGCCGCTCCAGGGCGGCGAACGCTTCTTCATCGAGCAGCGCGAGATTTTCATCAATGATCTTGTTTTGCTTCAGAGTCAAACTATCTGCCATATTACAGCTTCCTCCCGTCTGCTTTGAGCATGAGCGATGTCAGTGCGATCGCTGCGCATGCCTCTACGACGGGGACTGCCCGAACGGCAATGCAAGGATCGTGTCTGCCGCTGATTTTATGCTTGGTGTTGGTTTTTGTTTCGAGATTGACCGAATCCTGCTCGAGGAAGATGGAGGGCGTGGGCTTGAGAGCCAGCGAAAAGATCACGGGCATTCCGGTCGTCATACCGCCTACAATGCCGCCGCAGTGGTTGGTTTTCGTCACCACTTTGCCGTTTTCGTAAGCATAGGCGTCATTGGCTTCGGAGCCGTACATGCGGCAAAAGTCAAAGCCTGCACCGAATTCGATGCCCTTTACGCCGGGGATGGCAAGCATTAGCGCACAAATCTCCGCTTCCACGCTTTCGAACATGTGCTCGCCTAACGAAGGAGGAAGTCCCACCGCCGCACATTCTAACTTCGCTCCCACCGAATCGCCTCGGTCTTGTGCGGAATGGATGATGGTGGCGAAGGCTTCCGCCGCCATGGAATCCAGCGTTGGGAACGGACGGGTTTTCAATGTGCGAAGCTCTTCCGCGCTGACGTTTCCGTCAAAGGCGCGGTCGGAAACGTTGAGAATCTGACGAATATGCGCGGCAATTTCCACGCCCTTTTCTTGCAGATAAAGCGAGCACAATGCGCCCGCGAATACGAGCGGCGCAGTCAGCCTGCCCGAAAAATGTCCGCCGCCATGCAGCTCCACATGTTCGCCGTACTTGCACGCTGCCGCAAAATCCGCATGGGAAGGGCGGGGAACGGTCATTTTGTCCCCATAGGAAGCGGAGTGCTGATTGGTGTTTTCGATGACGACCGCAATGGGGAAGCCATTGGTAAAACCGTCTGAAACACCCGATAAAATGCGGGGAATATCCGGCTCCGTGCGTTTTGTGGAAAATGCGCCGCCGGGAGCGCGCCGCTTCATGAAGGCGGTGATATAAGCCTCGTCCACGCGCATTCCCGCAGGGAAGCCGTCGATTACACAGCCGATGGCTGTGCCGTGGGATTCACCGAATACCGATAGCTTGAGCTTCGTGCCGAATACCGATGCCATATCATGGCTCCTTTCTCACCCGATGATTAAATAGATTCGAGAATATCAAAGCTGCCCGTGAGGAAATCCTGCAGCTCGTCTGCGGTCAGCTGACGTTGGGAGAGCAGCGCAAGGGTGTAAATTTGCTTTGCGATCTTCGTTGCTTTGGTTTCATCCGCTTCCAGCGCATCCGAAAGACGGGCAATCAGCGGGCTGCCGCCGTTGACAACCAGAGTTGCCTCGGTGGGGAATTGCATGGCGTCCTTGCCGCCCTGCATGCGGTACATTCTCATCATGTCTTCCATGCGACGGGATTGCTCGGAGATATTTAAGATCGCGGGGATCTTTTCGTTTTTCAAAAGCTCGAAGCTGACCTTCAGCTCGGAATTTCCGCTGACTTCCTTAAAGAGTGCCGCAACCTTTTCGTTTTCGACGGCGGTGCCCTCCGCTTTGAGCGCGGAAGCCACATCCGCGTCGATACGCACGAATTTTACGCCGTCCTTTTCCGCTTCAATGATATTGATAAACTGTGTGTCGATCAGTTTGTCGAGAATGATGACTTCAATGCCTTCTGCGGCAAACAGAGAGATATACTGCGCCTGCGTGGTTTCGTCTGCGGTGTAGTAGATGGTGTTTTCGTGCTTTTCCTTTGCCTTTTCGAGATATTCATCAAGTGTGACAAAACGACGGTCTGTGGTGGCATACAGGACAGAGCCCTTCACGCGGTCATAAAATTTACGGTCGCGCAGACAGCCGTATTCCACGAAGGTTTTGAGATCCTCCCACAGCTTTTCGTAATTCTCGCGTTCCAAATTGAACATGGAGTTCAGCTTGTCTGCCACCTTCTTGACAATGTGTGCGGAAATCTTCGCCACATAGCCGCTGTTTTGCAGATAGCTGCGCGAAACGTTGAGCGGCAGTTCGGGACAGTCCAAAACGCCCTTCAGCATGAGCAGAAATTCGGGAATAACCTCTTTGATGTTGTCTGCGACAAATACCTGATTGTAATAGAGCTTGACCTGACCTTCCAGATTGTCGTACTCATGGGACAGGCGCGGGAAGTATAGGATGCCCTTGAAATTGAGCGGATAATCGGCGTTCAGATGGATGTGGAACAGCGGCTCTATGTAGTCGTTAAAGACCTTGCGATAGAATTCCGCGTACTGCTCATCGGTGCAGTCGGAGGCGTTCTTCTGCCATAGGGGAGCGGTATCGTTAATGGGCTTGGGTGCCTCGGGCTCCTTTTTTTCGGCGTTGTCGGAAGATTCATCCTCCTTGCCGATCACCTCGAGATAAATCTCAACAGGCATGAAGGAGCAGTATTTGTCGAGAATGGCGCGAATACGGGATTCCTCCAAAAATTCAGATTCTTCTTCCATAATGTGCATGACCACATCGGTACCGCGAGTCTCGCGGGTGCAGTCGGTGTCGATTTCATATTCGCCCGCTTCGGTGCAGATCCATTTGACGGCAGAATCACCGGTATAGGAACGGGTGATGACGTCCACCGTATCGCTGACCATAAAGCTGGAATAAAAGCCCAAGCCAAAGTGACCGATGATGCCGTCGGCGGTATCACTGCCCTCATATTTTTCAATGAATTCCAGCGCGCCGGAGAGGGCGATCTGGCAGATGTAGCGGCGCACCTCATCCTCGGTCATGCCGATGCCGTTATCGGAAACGGTGAGGGTGCGGGCTTCCTTGTCAAGAGTGACGGTGATTTTGTAGTTTTCGTCGTCGATCTGTGCCTTGCCAAGAGAGGAGAGTCGCTTTAATTTTGTGACCGCATCGCAGGCGTTGGATACGATTTCGCGAAGGAAAATTTCCTTTTCGGAATAAAGCCATTTTTTGATGATGGGGAAAATATGCTCGATCTCAACCGAGATGCTGCTTTTTTGGTTGTTCTTGATCTCTTCAGACATGGTTATGATACCTTCTTTTCGCAATGATAGGGTTTGAAAAAAATCTCAATATATATTGTACCGCAATTTTCCGCGAAAGTCAAGTAAGTGCAGGGGAATGTTATAAAAATTCGCATATATTCATACCGAGGTCATATTTTTGCCGAAAGCCCTTGCGGATTTTTTGGAAGTGTGTTATAATAAGAGCATGAAAGATAAAGGCGGAGCCTTTGTTTCGTAAATCAAGCCCCAAAAGGACAGAAAGGAAAACTTGCTGCGCAAGTTATGGTCATAAAAATGAGCGAGCTTCTTTCCTATAAGTGTCCCTGCTGCGACGGCGCCATTACCTTTGACAGCACGACGCAAATGATGAAATGCCCCTTTTGCGACACCGAATTTTCGCTGGAGACCTTGCAGGGCTTTGATGAGGACTTAAAAGCAAGCGCGGAGGATGCATTCGATTTTGCGGCGAGCGATGGCGCGTGGGCAGAAGGCGAGACGGAGGATCTGCGTATTTATGTCTGTCAATCCTGCGGCGGCGAGATTGTGGCGCAGGAGACGACGGGTGCGGATTTTTGCCCGTATTGCGGCAATTCTGTGGTCATGAAGGGCAGCTTTGCCGGAGATCTGCGGCCGGATTTTGTCATTCCCTTCAAGCTGGACAAAAACGCGGCGAAGGCGGCGCTCAAGCGGCATATGGAGAAAAAGCCATTGCTGCCGAAGGCGTTCAGATCCGAAAACCGCATCGAAGAAATCCGCGGCGTGTATGTGCCGTTTTGGGTATACGATGCGGGCGCCGATGCGGATATGCGCTACCGTGCCACCCGTGTGCGTACATGGACCTCGGGCGAATATCGCCATATTCAGACGAGCTATTATTCGATCACCCGCGCGGGCAGCATCCATTTCGAAAAGGTGCCGGTGGATGGCTCCTCCAAGATGGCGGATGATCTTATGGAATCGGTGGAGCCCTATGATTTTTCACAGGCAGTGGACTTCCAAACGGCATATCTGTCCGGCTATCTTGCGGAGCGGTACGATGTTTCGGCGGAGGACAGTCGCCCCAGAGCGGAGTCGCGTATGAAAAAAGCCGCGGAGGATGCCTTCCGTCGGACGGTAAGCGGTTATAACACCGTAACTTCTGAATCTGGCAGTATCCGCGTGCGAGACGGTGTGCGAAAGTATGTGCTTTACCCCGTTTGGATTCTCAACACCACGTGGAAAAACGAAAAATATACCTTTGCCATGAACGGACAGACGGGCAAGTTTGTGGGGAATCTTCCCACAGACAGCGGACTTTTTGTGCGGTATCTGCTGCTGCTGACCGCCATCTTCAGCGTATGCACCTTTGCGGTGCAATGGCTGTGGAATGCGTTTGGAGGTTCATTATGAGAAAGCTTTTTTTACTTACATGGATGGCGATGCTTCTGCTGCTCTGCATGACGGTGCAGGCGTATGCCATTGATTATGCGGATATTGAATATTATGCGGACGAGTATGCCGATGATGTGTACATTGAGGACAACAGTTCCTTTGACATGGGGACGGCGGTGCTCATTTCGATCGGTGTGGGCTTTGTTTTGGCGCTGATCGTCACGCTCGGCATGAAATCAAAAATGACCACCGTCAGATCTCAGGACAGCGCGGCGGCATATGTGAGGGAGAACAGTCTGCATCTGACGGTGCAGAACGATCGCTTCCTTTACACGCAGACAAAGCGCGTCCGAATATCAAACAACCAACGAAACAAATAACCGAGCGGAATTTCAGCATAGCCATAGCGGTAGGGCTGACGCAAATGCGTCAGCCCTGTTTTGCTATCGGATAAAATACATATTTTTTGAAAAATGTGTTGATTTTCGCTTTGATATTTGCGAAAAAATAAAAAATTATCATTAAATTTACCTTGATATACTGGACATTTGGGAAGAATGGTGGTATAATAATATGAATAGAATGGATTCGTGTGCCCTAACGGGCGATGAGGTGTATATTGGAACAACATGAAAATGACGGCAAAAGCGGCGGAAAAAGGGAATTTCCCCTTCCTACGCAGGTGCTGTTTTGCCTTTTGATCGCGCTGCTCGGATTCTTTTCGGCATGGGATCCGCTGGGCGTGATCGGATTGCCGTCGGCAATTCTTGCGGCGGGCATGTCTGTGCTGCTTACAATCAGCTACGGCGATGCTTATAGAAAACTTTTTGTAGTGCTTGCTTCGCACCTGCTGCCTTTTGCTGTGGCGGCTGTAATGCTGCAATCGGTGCATGCCGCCTCTGCGGCACTTTTCCCGCTGGCAATGGCGCTTCCCATCGTATTGACGGTGCGCATGCGTCTCGGACGTGCCGCATCCATTGCGGCGGCGGCAGGATGCTCCGCATTGCTGTGGTTTATCTATCTTGCTCTTGCGGTGGCGGCACAACAGGGTGCCTTGAATGTCGAAGCCATCACCACCGCGTTTGATGCTTCTCTTGCACCTATGAAAGAACTGCTTGCGGGACTGACCTATGAATCGGAAGGGAAAACGCTCCCTTATTATTCGACAGAGGACATCGAGCTGATGTTTTATTATGTCAAAGCCCTGCTTTTCGGTACGCTTGTTGCTGTGATGCTCGTATGCTCCTATTTTGTCACGCTGGCGGCTCGTCTGATCTCGAACATTTTTGATGTGACGGCGCTTCTGCCTATGGGCATGCGCGTCTGTATGCGCGCCACCATGACCGAGGATGGCCCCCGTGTGGATATTATCCGCGATCGGGTACCGTGGCGCATTGAAATCGACAGCGTGAGTGCGAACGTATTTATTGCCGCCTATATAATCTCACTGATTGCTTCTTTTGTTAAAGGCGGAGAGCCACTTTATATCGCTCTGCAGAATCTTTTGATCATTCTCTCGCCCGGATTTTTCTATTGTGGCGCACGAGATGTGATTCTCGGTTTCAGGGGCAAGGGCTCTTTGATGGGGGTAAGTAAAATCACCGTCGTTTTCGGCATTGTACTTCTTTTTATCAATCCCGCGTCTATGCTGATGCTGATAGCAGCTGTGGGCGTTCTTGTAACTCTCCGCGAAAATCGTATGAAACGACTACGCGAAAAAAATCGGAACGGAAAGGAATGATTTCGACTTGAAATTTAAGCGTCAATCGAATATGCGGTCTTTATCAAGCCACGCACTTCTGACCGCTTTACCGGCGGTACTGTTCTTTGTACTGTATGCGGTAATTGTCAGCTTTTCGGAGCTGAATGAGCTGGCGGTGGGAGGCCTCATCATCGTATGCTTTTTGCTTGCGGAATTTTTTGTGCTGAAGCTTTACAGCTTTTTCAGCTTCCGCTCCATCGCTCCCGACGATGAATCCATCTCTCCCATTCTCGGAAATATTACGCTGGATTTCATTGTGAAGCTCTATCTTCCGATTATCATTTGCGATGAATCCGGAAGAATTATATGGTACAACAACGCGTTTACCGAGATTTCCAATTCCAGAGAGGTGCTCTATTCCAAATACATTGACAATATCGTTGATGTAACCATTGACCGTATTCTTGCCGACACAAATGCATCTGATGATCAAACGGCGGCAGTAAACGGTGTGGAGGCGACGGCATATGATCGCGTCTTTCGCATCAAGGGATATCCCATCGTTTCGCAGGGCAAAACATATATCATCACGCTTTGGAACGAATGCACAGAGCTGCGCGGTCTTGCAAAGCGTCTGGCGGACGAGGAAACCATCATCGCATATGTCATGATCGACAATTTGGATGAGCTGATGCAGTTTGTCCAGGAAAAATACCGTTCCGCATCCTCCAAGGTTGAGGAGATCCTCAAACAGTGGGCGGATTCGGTGGGCGGTATTCTCAAGGAATACGAACGGGATAAGTTCATCTTCCTCTTTGAAGCGCGCCATCTCGATTCGTTCATCGCATCGAAATTCGACGTGCTTGATCGCATCCGCGAGGTGCGTATCGGCGAGGGAAGCATGCCGGTTACGGTTTCCATGGGTATCTCGCGCATGAGCGGATCGCTGGCGGATCGGGATAAGGATGCACATGCTTCGCTGGATCTGGCATTGCAGCGCGGCGGCGACCAGGTGGTGGTCAAAAATGCACACAACACCGAATTTTATGGCGGACGCACCAAGACGGTGCAAAAGCGTACCAAGGTTCGCGCCCGCGTGATCGCCAACCAACTTTCGCTGACCATGGCGACATCCAGCAATGTGCTGATCATGGGACACCGCAGTCCCGATTTTGACTCCTTCGGCGCCTGCGTGGGCATCGCGCGAATGGCAATGTTCTGCGGCATCAAGGCAAATATTGTGATCGACAAAAACGACGAAAACATCAAGCCGGCAATGGCGCGCATTTCGGCATTGCCCGAATACGCGGACGTTTTTGTGAATCCCATCACGGGGCAGGATATGATCACCTCCGAAACGCTGCTCGTTATTGTGGATGTTAACAATCCCGAGCAATTCGCCGCCCCCGATATTGCGGCAAATGTAAGCAAGATCGCTGTGATCGACCATCATCGCAAGATCGGCGATCTCAAGAGAGAGCTTGCGATCAATTATATCGAGCCGTCGGCATCCTCTGCCTGCGAGCTGGTATCGGAAATGCTGGAGCAGGCGCTGGCGATGGGCGATCTTCACCGAGAAGAAGCCGACGTGCTGTATGCGGGCATGCTGCTCGACACCAAGCAATTTTCACGCAATACCGGCGTGCGGACCTTCAGTGCGGCGCTTTATCTGCGTAGCGAGGGAGCAAGCCCGTCGGAGGTTCAGCTGTTCTTCAAATCGGACATCGAAGACTATATGCGCGAGGCAAAATTCTCGATGAACGTTGTCATTTACAGTCAGATCTTCCCCATTTAGATGAGCGATTCCGACGGCGAGCCGTCAGATCGCGTTGCGGCGGCAAAGGCGGCGGATAAACTGCTTTCCGTTTCGGGTGTCATGGCGAGCTTTGCGCTGGTACAGATCGACGGCAGTGTGCATATTTCCGCCCGTTCCGCGGGCAATGTCAATGTACAGCTGATTTTGGAAAAGATCGGCGGCGGCGGCTATTTTGAGGCGGCGGGTGCGTTTATGAAGGATGTTTCCATGACGGCGGCGCTGACTAGTCTGAAGACGGCGATCGACGATTATATGAAGCGGGAATGACCGCTAAAAAACGGTATACAACCATCAAAAAGGAGATAAAACAATGAAGGTAGTACTCACACAGGATGTAAAGGCACAGGCCAAAAAGGGACAGCTGGTGGAGGTTTCCGACGGATATGCGCGCAACTTTCTGATCCCCAAGGGACTTGCGATCATCGCTGACAGCAAGGCAATGAACGAAATCAAGGGCCGCGAGGCATCCGAACAGCATAAAAAAGAGGTTGAACTGCAGAACGCAAAGGATACTGCTGCTCGCCTTGAGACAGTGGAGGTAAAATTCTCCTGCAAGTCGGGCGTGGATGGCAGACTGTACGGCTCCATCACAACCAAGGATATTTCCGAAGGCCTTGCTTCGCAGTTTGATATTACTGTCGATAAGCGCAAAATCCAGCTTGACGATTCGCTCAAAACCTTCGGCAAGCATCAGGTGAACGTGAAGCTTCACACCGCTGTTATGGGCACGATCAACGTGCTCATTACCGAAGCAAAGTAATTATGGCAGAAAACGATTTTAACAGAAAGCTCCCAGCCTCGCTGGAGGCAGAGCAGTCGGTTCTCGGTTCCATTCTGATCGACCCCGAATGCTTTAACGTGATTGCGGGCATACTGAAGAGCGAGGATTTCTACTATGATCACCATAGGGAGATCTATCTCGCCATGCAGGATATGTATCTGCAGAATCGGGATATCGACGTGGTGACGCTCATTGATACCATGGTCAAGCGCGGCGTCTACGATGAGGCGAACAGCAAAAGCTACATAAAGCTGATCGCCGAAGTGGTCCCTTCGCACCGCAATGTGGAGGATTATGCGAAGATCGTCAAGGACAAGAGCCTGCTTCGCAGTCTCATTTCTGCTTCCGAGGAGATCAGCGAATCTGCCTATTCGGCGGAGGATGATGTGGTCCATATCATCGGCAGCGCGGAACAGAAGATTTTTGATATTGCGGCGGGCAATGCCCAAAAGGGATTTTTGCATATCCGCGATGTGCTGGTTTCAACCTATGAGCATCTGCATCTTTTGCAGACCAATCGCGCGGAGATCATGGGAACGCCCACGGGATTTGGCGATCTTGACAATGTGCTGGTCGGAATGGGAAAAAGCGACTTCATCATCGTCGGCGCACGTCCCGGCGTGGGAAAAACATCCTTTACGCTGAATATCGCCACCAATGTGGCAAAACACACCAAAAAATCCGTCTGCGTATTTTCGCTGGAAATGTCGGCGGAGCAGCTTGTTTCCCGTATGCTCTCCAGCGAAGCGTTGGTGGACTCCCATAACATTCGCTCGGGCGAGCTTTCCGATGCGGATTGGGATAAGCTGGCACACGCATCGGCAGAGCTATCCGAATGTGATATTTACATCGACGACACCACGGGCATTACGGCGACCGCCATGAAGGCGAAGCTCCGCCGTGTGAAAAATCTGGGACTTGTGGTCGTGGACTATCTTCAGCTCATGCAATGCGATCGAAAGATCGACAACCGTGTGCAGGAGGTGGCGGATATTTCGAGAAATCTGAAGATCCTTGCAAAAGAATTGCAGATCCCGATCATCTGCTGTGCACAGCTTTCGCGAAGCCCCGAATCGCGAAACGACAAGACCCCCATGCTGTCCGACCTGCGTGACTCGGGTGCGATCGAGCAGGATGCGGACGTTATCATGTTCCTGTCCCGCGACTACTACAATACCGATCCCGAAAAGCAGAATGTGGCGGATGTCATTATTGCAAAAAACCGTCACGGCTCCACGGGAAAGGTTACGATGGGATGGTTTGGACAGTATACGAAATTTACTTCCATGGCGCCCGAGGAAGCAGGCGGCGCGCCCATGTAAGGCGAGCCTTGACGGGAGATGAAATCCATTTCAAAAAGATTCAAAGACGCATTTGAAGCGGCGCTTGGGGCATATCTGCCACCGGATACGCGCGGCATTCTGATCGGTTATTCGGGCGGCGCGGATTCCTCCGCGCTGCTCCATCTGCTTGCAGAGTATTGCGACAAGCGGGGCATTGCCCTGAAGGCTTTGCATGTACACCACGGCATTCGCGGCGAGGAAGCGGATGCGGATGCGGCATTCTGTGCCCGCACCTGCGAGTCGCTTGGCGTGGCGTTCCTTCCGGTGTATGCGGATATTCCCATGCTGGCAAAGCAAAAGGGGATGGGCATTGAGGAAACGGCACGCGCCTTTCGATACGAAGCCTTTGTGGATGCGGTGCGATCGGATGCAGAGCTTAGCTGCATTGTTACTGCCCATAACGCGGACGATCATGCGGAAACGGTACTGCATCATCTGGCAAGAGGAAGCGGCATCGGTGGGCTTTGCGGCATTCCGCCCGTGCGGATGCACGCGGACATCCCGATCATTCGTCCGCTGCTGCCGTTTACAAAAAGCGAGGTCCTCGGATATTGCGCCGAAAATGGCATACACTATGTGTTTGACAGCACCAACGCGCAAACCGTATATACCCGCAATTTTGTCCGCGCCGAGCTTATGCCTGCGATGCGTAAGCTGAATCCTTCGGTCACAGATGCCATTTTGCGGATGAGCGAAAGTCTGCGCGCGGATAGCGATTATTTAGAAGCGCAGGCGGATGCCGCCTTTTCACAGCTATGCGATAACGGCACTATTGACGCCAAGGCGTTGTCATCCCTGCACGAGTCGCTGGCATCCCGTGTGCTGAAACGCATGTATGGGGAGCTTTCGCCGCAGATGCCGGAAACGGTGCATGTGAAGGCGTTGCTTGCTCTTGCAAAAACAGCCGAGGAACAGGCGGCGGTGTCTCTGCCCGACGGTGTGCGCGCCTTTATCGAAGGCGGCACGCTGCATTTTGCCCGCGGAAAAGCGGAGTCTTTTTGCTTCGAATATCCTCTGCATATGGGAATCAACCGCTTCGAATCCCCCGATTTTGCGATTTTGGTAGCCAAAAATGATGCTTCCGACGGCACTTTTGAAAAAGATAACGAATACCTCATAAATATTTACAAATTCGCAATATACACGTTGGTAAATTCTGATAAAATAGAGTATATGCTTTATGCTCGCTCAAAGCGTGACGGCGACGCCTATGTTTACGGCGGTATGACACGCAAATTGAAAAAGCTTTATACCGATCGCCATTTGACAAGATCGGAGCGGCAGAGATTGCCCGTCATTTGCGATGACGGCGGCATTTTGTTTGTGCCGGGCTTTCAAACGGCAGATCGCATTCGGGCAGATGTGAACGATCTGACCATCGGATATTATTATAATTAAAGAGTGGTTTGATAATTAAAGAGTGGTTTGAAAACCATTTTCAGGCATGCTCTTGCGGATGTGTACTGTCCGCAAATCCACAGAAAGGAAGACTTGCCGCGCGAGTCATGGTTCCCATATGATCGACGAAGTACAAAGTATATTGATCTCCGAGCAGGAGATCGACGAGATCGTTACACGCATTGCCGCAAGGGTGAGCGAGGATTACAGAGGGAAGAAGCTGGTGCTTCTTTGCATTCTCAAGGGCTCGGTGGTATTCATGGGTGATCTCATGAAGAAGATCAGCATCCCTGTGGAGATTGATTTTATGAAGGTCTCCTCCTACGGCAGCGGATCAGAGACCAGCGGAACCATCAATTTGATCCTCGATCTGCACAGAGACGATCTGGCACAGTCGGATATTCTGATCGTGGAGGATATTATTGACAGCGGCAGAACACTCTCCTATTTGGTGGAGTATCTCAAGCTGAAGGGCGCGCGGAGCGTCAAGGCTGCGACGATGCTCGACAAGCCCGATCGCAGACAGGTCGATTTTACACCCGATTATGTGGGAAAGATCATCCCTGACGAATTTGTGGTGGGATACGGACTTGACTACGCGGAAAAATATCGTGCTCTGCCTTACATAGGCATTCTGAAGTCCGAAATTTACAATAAATAGCGGCAAAATCATAAATGAAAAAGCAAATTCCATAAATATGAGGTAAGCAATGAAATCAAACTATAAGATCCTGATTTTCTACATTGTGTTGATTGGTGTAATCCTGATTTCCACTGCCACGCTGTTCGGCGGACGGCCGGGTGAGGTCATCGGCTACAGCGACATTGACAAGCTGTTCTATGAGCAGCAAGTCAAGGAATTCGAGATCGACAGCAGCAATCAGCTGACGATTATAACCAAGGATGACAAGGTGGTCACCTTTGGACTGCGCTCGCTGGATCTGTTCTGGTGGCAGTTCGGTGACACGATCGAGCAGCAGTTCCGCGACGGTGTGATCGAATTCTATAACATCGCGGAACCTGTGGAGATCCCGTGGTGGCTGAGTCTGATGCCTTATGCGATCGTCATTGTTCTGTTTATTGTATTCTGGTTCTTCGTCGTCAATCAAGTGGGCGGAGGAAAGGGCGGAAAGATCGCCAACTTCGGCAAGGCGCGTGCAAAGCTTGGCTCCGATGAAAAGAAGAAGGTTCTTTTCAAGGATGTGGCAGGCGCGGATGAGGAAAAGGCAGAGCTGCAGGAGGTCGTGGAATTTTTGAAGGATCCCGCGAAGTTTTCAAAGCTCGGCGCGCATATTCCGCACGGTGTACTGCTTGTGGGCCCTCCCGGCACGGGTAAAACTCTGCTTGCAAAGGCTGTTGCCGGTGAAGCGGGTGTTCCGTTTTATTCGATATCCGGTTCGGATTTCGTGGAAATGTATGTCGGTGTGGGCGCATCCCGTGTGCGCGATCTGTTTGACACCGCAAAGAAAAATCCCGCCAGCATCATTTTCATCGACGAAATCGACGCTGTGGGACGTCACCGCGGTGCGGGACTCGGCGGCGGACATGATGGGCGTGAGCAGACCTTGAACCAGCTTTTGGTTGAGATGGATGGCTTTGGCGGCAACGACGGCGTGATCGTGATGGCGGGGACCAACCGCCCCGACATTTTGGACCCGGCGCTACTTCGTCCCGGGCGCTTCGACCGTCAGATTACCGTAAACTATCCCGACATCAATGGTCGCGAGGCCATTCTCCGTGTGCATGCGAACGGCAAACCCTTTGAGGAGAGTGTGGACCTGAGAACGGTTGCAAAGACGACCGTTGGCTTCACCGGCGCGGATCTTGCAAATCTGCTCAATGAGGCGGCACTGCTTGCCGCACGCAAGGGCAAGAGCCTGATCGGCATGAACGACATCGAGGAGGCGTCCATCAAGGTGATTGTCGGACCCCAGAAAAAGTCCAAAATCGTCAGCGAAAAGGAAAAACGCCTGACCGCATACCACGAGGCAGGTCATGCCATTGTTACCAAGCTTTTGCAGCCGGATATGCCGGTGCATCAAATCTCCATCATTCCTGCGGGCAGAGCGGGCGGCTATACGCTTTCGCTTCCGACCGAGGATAAGTCCTATCAGTCGCGCACGGATATGGAAAACGAGCTTGTGACACTGCTTGGCGGCCGTGTGGCAGAAAAGCTGATCTTAGGCGATATTTCCACAGGCGCATCCAATGACATTCAGC
>JAZTWJ010000026.1:0-6740 GCA_045635785.1 Candidatus Flemingiibacterium sp. | reverse complement strand
TCGCTGATCGGCACCGATTCGGGCTTGCCGTAAACGGTGGCGGATGAGCTGAATACCAAATTCTTGCAATCATATTTTGCCATCAAATCGCAGAGATTGAGGGTGGAAATAAGATTGTTCTGATAGTAACGAAGCGGAATTGCACAGGATTCGCCAACGGCTTTCAGCCCGGCAAAATGGATGGCAGAATCAATTTTTTCAGATTGGAACACCGCTTCCAGAGCATCCTTGTCGCAGAGATCCACCTCATAGAATTTGAAATCCCTTCCTGTCAGCTCACGAATGCGATCAAGCACAACAGGCTTGGAATTGCAAAAATTGTCGGCTATGACTACTTCCTTTCCTGCACCAAGAAGTTCAATGACAGTATGGGAGCCAATGAATCCGGCACCGCCGGTGACGAGAATGGACATGATCATCCTCCTTAAAACAAACCTAAATTGCGATGATATTATTTCCAAAGCCCATCGGGATAAACGCCGTCATTCGTTTGAGACTTTATAAAAGTGACAAAACGAGGCTTGTCATCCGCATAGGTCACGCCATACCATTTGGCCGATGTTTCCAGCACGCGCACGGAAGCGCGATCCGCGTCTATCTGGCTCTGCACAAGAAACGGTAGGAAAAACTCTGCTTTCAACGGATCCTTCGACGTAGAAAGATTTTGATGGAATTCAGCAAAACCGCTTTCAAGTGCATCAAAAATATCGGGGGTAAAAGCCCAGCAGTTCATGGAAACTACCGCATCACGGGGCAGATCATACCATTGATCATCCTCGCAATACTGAATGATGCCGTTGTTTTCCTGAATCTTTGTGCGCTCGACCACCTTAACAAGTCTGCCGTCTTCAACCTCGCAGATGCCTCGTGCGACGGAACCGTTCTCGGTGATGGTATTTTCAAGGATATAGCCCGCCATCGCCCATTTTCCTTTGGTGGTTGCATCCGACATGCAATCATACAGCTGCTTGAAGGCATCTCTGCCGTAAAAATCATCGGAGTTGATGACAGCGAACGGCTCATGGACCGCTTTTTTTGCACAAAGCACCGCGTGTGCGGTTCCCCACGGCTTGATGCGCCCCTCGGGAATGGATGCGCCTGTGGGAATATCGTCAATCTTCTGGAATACGTACTCCACCTGAACGCAACCTTCAATACGCTTGCCCACGGTTTCACGGAAGATCTCGTAGTTTTCCTCTTTTATGATAAAAACAACCTTGTTGAAACCGGATTTGATTGCATCGTAGATCGAATAATCCACAATAAATTCGCCGTGCGGTGTCACGGGATCAATTTGCTTGAGTCCGCCATATCGGCTGCCCATGCCCGCCGCCATAATTACAAGTGTCATGCTAAAGCTTCCTTTCGGCTGTGTAGATAAGGGTATATGTTAAAGGGCGTCAGTCAATCTGTATCGGCGCCGTCAAGCCCCATCTGTCCCATTAAACGCTTGTTGAATTCAACTGCGGTGTTGTAGCCCATCTTCTTCTGACGGTTGTTCATCGCCGCAATTTCAAGGATGATCGCAAGATTTCGTCCGGGCTTTACGGGAATGGTGGTGGTGGGAACCTTGATACCGAGAATATCGGTGGTTTCGCTTTCCAGACCGAAGCGGTCATACATCTTGCCTTGCACCCAGGGCTCCAGGTTGATAATAAGGTCGATCTTCTCCGTCAGCTTAACCGCGCCCATACCGAAAATACGGCGAACATCCACAATACCGATGCCGCGAAGCTCCACATAATGACGAATGATCTCCGGCGCGCTTCCGACCAAAGCTTTGGCAGATACGCGCTTGATCTCAACGGCATCGTCCGCAATCAGACGGTGTCCGCGCTTTACAAGCTCGATCGCGGTCTCCGATTTACCAACACCCGAGTCGCCCAGGATCAGAATACCTTCGCCATACACCTCAACAAGTACACCGTGACGGGTAATACGAGGCGCCAGCTGTACATTCAGCCAAGCGATGAGAGCCGCCATAAACTCGGAGGTTTTTTGTTCTGTACCGAGTATCGGCACCTCAAAGTATTCGCCAAGCTCGATCAGCTCATCAAAAGGAATCTGCTGATGCGTAATGACCACAGCTGTAGGCTTTTTTTCAAGAAAACCCATGATTGCCAAGCGACGGTCTTCTTCGCTCAACGATTCCAGATATTTGTACTCAACCTTGCCAATGATTTGAATACGATGCGGCTCAAAATGATCAAAAAAGCCCGCCAACTGTAAACCGGGACGATTGACATCCGTGGTCTGTATGAGAATTTTTTCCGGATCCTCCGGAATATAGATTTCATCCAGTGAAAATTCATTGATGATTTTCTTCAATTCTACCGAATAAATGTCAGTCATAAGCGAATCCTTTCCGGTATATTTTTACTCACATTATATTATACAACATTTCGGAAGAATTTTCAAGTGTTATATCAAATATTTTTAACATTATGCGATAGTCAGACATGTGATTTTAACGTCTACAGCTCCGCTTTTTCTTCAAAAATCATAACAATTGTCGATTTTAAGATAAATGGCGCAAAATCCTTGACAAAACGTAATTTTGTGGTATAATATACTTGTCATGTGACTGACGGAACGTGGATCACCACGAGGGAGCATGATCTTAAATAGCCGACCGTCTGGGCATATGTGAATGAGCATTCGCATATGCTTGTTTTTTTAGAAAAACAAGCTGAAAATTCAGAAAAGGTAGGATTTTATCATGAAAGAATTGGAACTCAAGTATGGCTGCAACCCCAACCAAAAGCCCGCCCGTGTATTTGTGGAAAATGGCAAACTTCCCTTCACCGTGCTCAACGGCAGACCCGGTTTTATCAATCTATTGGACGCCTTCAACTCTTGGCAGCTGGTGCGCGAATTGAAGGAAGCCACCGGACTTCCCGCCGCAGCCTCCTTCAAGCATGTATCGCCCGCCGGTGCCGCCGTATCTGTCCCGCTTGACGAAACTCTGCAAAAGATGTATTTCGTTGAAGGCGTGGAGCTTTCTCCCATCTGCACCGCATACATCCGTGCACGCGGCGCTGACAGAATGTCATCTTACGGCGATTTTGTTGCCCTCTCCGATGAATGCGACGAGCAGACCGCATCCTTCCTCGCCCGCGAGGTATCGGACGGCATCATCGCCCCCTCCTATTCCGAAAAAGCGCTTGAAATTCTCAAAACCAAGCGCAAGGGTACTTACTGCGTCATTCAGATGGATCCCGCATACATTCCCGCTGAGCTCGAAACCAAGCAGGTATTTGGTATCACCTTTGAGCAGGGGCGCAATAACATTCATCTTGACAAATCCATCTTTGACAACATTGTTACCGTAAACAAAAATCTCCCCGATTCCGCAAAGCGTGACCTTCTCATTTCAATGATCACACTGAAATATACCCAATCCAATTCTGTATGCTATGCTTACGGCGGACAGGCGATCGGTATTGGTGCAGGACAGCAGTCCCGCATCCATTGCACCCGTCTTGCAGGCAATAAGGCGGATGTTTGGTTCCTTCGCCAGATGCCCAAGGTTCTCAATCTTCCCTTCAAACCGGAGATCCGCAGACCGGATCGCGACAACACCATCGACGTCTACATTTCCGACGATTACCTCGATGTTATCGGCGATGACGTGTGGATGCAGTATTTCTCCGAACAGCCCTCGCCGCTTACCCGTGAGGAAAAGCGCGCATGGCTGGACAGCATGAAGGGCGTTTCTCTCGGCTCCGATGCATTCTTCCCCTTTGGTGACAATATTGAGCGTGCGCACCGTTCGGGCGTAGAATACATCGTTCAGGCAGGCGGCTCCGTCCGCGATGACAACGTCATCGAAACCTGCAACAAATATAACATCACCATGGCGATGTGCGGCATTCGTCTATTCCATCACTAAAATTATAACAGAAAAGGAAACCTCGGTTTATGAGGTTTCCTTTTTGCTATATCTGCCATTTTGCATTGCCGATGACCGCTTCCGAGCGAAGATCTATGCCATGCTTGCCCGCCGCACGCAAAATGCGAAGCATAGTTTCGCATTCCTTCGGCAGAACGTTATAGATCTGTTCCATGCCATACAGACGAATGCGAACGGAATATTCACCGCGGGTGAGCAACGACAGCCTTTCGCAGAACGCCTTCCAAGCGTGTCCGTTGAAGGTCACCGCCGCACTCAGTCCAAAGCACCTGGCAAGTCTCGCAAAAAAGCCAGTTCGTGTGGAGCAGCCGTTGAAATTCATAATATATACCTTCGTTGTTTGTTTTTGAATTGCTGTCATATCATTCACCCCCCCGAATATTTGTTTGGTATCTTGTGTAATTATTATAACACAAACGAACGTTCGTGTCAATAGAATTTTGAAATATTTTTTGTTTTATGACAAGATTTTTCTGATCTGACGAATTTGGCGATTTTTGCCAAAATGCTTTGCATTATTTCTATATTCATCAAAAAGGCTTTACTTCGTTTGTTTATGAACAGTTCATATTTCTATATTATAATAGAGGTTAAGTGATTTGTTACGGTTTGACAATTCCTGAATTCTGATAAACGGATGTGATATTTTGGCTGAAATTTTTACGGACATCAAAACAAATCTCAAAATTGCTTTCAAAAGCATCAAGTTCAATTGGAAGCAATACGTCAGCTTTTTTGCGGCATTGTTTCTCATACAATGCTTCTTTGGTATGCTGACCGTTTCCAGCGATATGAACCGAAAAATCACCGATGAGATCATTTACAAGGAATATGACTACGATGTGGTTTTCCTTGATCTCAATTATTCGCAGATGATCTTCCTTCAAAATGACGAGCTCCGCATCTATGCCAGCGATCACATCTATAATATCGTTCGCATTGTTGACAGGTACCGCTTAGCTGACAATACTACCACCTACGATGTTTATTTGAACTTTCTGCCCGAAGATCTGAACGGTGCCATGAAGCAGTTCACCAGACGTTATGTTCCCTATCTGCAAGAGGATCTTAAGCCGGGAGAATCCATCAAATATAACTATTCCGAAATTTATAAATTGAACAGCTATAAGCTTACCTCGCTTATCAGCTATGTAGCGTTTGCGACGATTATGACCGTCGTGTCTATTCTACTGATAACCTCTATTTATCGCATCCGTGTTAATCACTATAAGTTCCAATACGGCATCTATATGAGCTTCGGCGCGGATTTCGCACAGCTTTGCAAAACATCCTTTTGGGAAATGATGGTGGTATCCCTTATCACGTTCATCCCCGCGCAGCTGTTTTCTACGCTGGTCATTTACTTGATATATCGTGCGGATGGCTTTGCCTTTAGCTATGATCCACTGGCGATACTTAAGATCTTCGTTATCAATGTCGTTATCGTGGTGGTATCGGTTTGCTTCCCCATGCGGAGCGTTTCCAGGTCACTTCCCACGCGACTGATCACATCCGAGGATAACAGCAATCTCGTTTCCTCGCCCCGCCTTTCTGCGGATTTCTTCAAGCTCACCTTTCCGAGAAAATATGAGCTTGCATCCATGTGGCGTTTCCGCAAATATCTTGCCATTATGATCGTTACGGCGGTGGGCTTCTCGTCCATTTTCGTAGCGGGCTTCTATGTGGCGGATTATTATCAGTACACCCTTGATTATGCTGAGCCGCAACTGACCGCAACGCTTGTCACCTCGGATATTTACGATGAAACGCTCATTCCCGATCTTGCGGCTGTAGATGGCATCTACCGTGTGGCTGCTTCCACATCCGTTGATGCGCCTTGGGTTCGTTCCCATACGCTCATCCCAAATCATGCGGCACTTCCGTCCGCGTCCTCGATCATGACTTCACCCATGGATCCCCAAGATCCGAAAAACAAAAATTTCAAAGCAACAAACGACGTGAAGTATGTTCTTGCGGATCCTTCGCTCATTGAAACGCTGACGAGCAATTTGTTCAACTACAATATTCAGGGCGATCCGTCAAAGCTTGCCACCGATCCGAGTGCCTGCATCGTCTCAAATTATTTCGGCAACAAAAAAATGGCAAATTTCAAGGTGGGCGATGTCATTAAGGTGGGCGCATACGCAGGCAGGCGCAAAGAGATCGACTATAACCTCGAAGGCTTGAACCGACTCCGTCAGGAGCTGCAGTATTATAAGATGGATTATGTGGAGCTGACCGTTTGTGCGGTCATTGACGGCATGTCCACGCTGGAAGGTTCTCCAATCTATATGAATAAAGAGAATTACCGCAAGGTAACGGGCGATAACGACGCAGAGATCACCGAAATTGATATCTACGTCAAGCCCGACACCACGTTGGACGAGAGCAAAGCTCTCTTTGACAACGTCCGTGCCTATACCTCCCTCTACAATGGCAAACTGCTTTTAACAGACAATCACACCGTTTCAAACAGAATCATCACCCGTTCGCTCAACTATCACCCTCTGATCATCGCCATTGCCTTTTTGGTTCTGGCAATCTCTCCGCTGATCTGGTTCTTCTCACAGACGCTGTTTGTTAAGAAGCGTGAGAAGGAATTTTCCGTCCTGCTTTGGCTTGGAACTATCAAATCCGATATTCGCCGTCTATGTAAAGAAAACGGAATCATACTCGCAATCAGCTCTGCGATCGCTTGCATTCTGCTTTCGTGGGGTATTATCACGCTGATCCAGATGGCAGTCACACGCATTCCGCCCGCGCTTTACGGCGGTGAAAAGCACTATTACTTCCCCGTTTACATTCCTGCCCCCGCCCTGCTTTTCAG
>JAZTWJ010000025.1:0-18191 GCA_045635785.1 Candidatus Flemingiibacterium sp. | reverse complement strand
CATCCTTACCAAGGATGCGCTCTACCGACTGAGCCATAGCAGCGTGATGGCGACCGAGATGGGGTTCGAACCCACGACCTCTAGCGTGACAGGCTAGCGTTCTAACCAGCTGAACTACCCGGCCATATTTTCATCACAAGTAGTATTATATCACAATGAGATGTATTTGTCAAGAGGATTTTGAAAATATTTTGATTTTTTGCAACAGACAAACGATAGAAAAGCCGAGAGCCGCTTATCAGGGCTCTCGGCACTGTTTTTATCACTTAACCGAAATATTTCTCCATGGTTTTCTTGAAGAATGCAATGAAATTCTCGGCAGAAAGCGGTTCTCCGCGACTTCCTTCAGCGTCTTCCGCCTTCTCTGCGCAAGGTTCATTCGCAATATTTTTTTTAGGCTCCTGCTTGGCTCCGCAGACGTTGCAAAACAGCGAATTTTCTTCCAGCTCTTTGCCGCACGAAGCGCAAACGGTCTTGCCTTTCGACTCGGCGATCTGTGCCTTCAGTTCATCAATTACGCGCTTTTGCTCATCAATTTCCATAACCTGCGCGGCAAGAACCTCGGCGTTCTCCTGATTATAATAGAGCTTGCCCATTTCGGTATACAGTCTTTCCAATTTCTGCTGTTCACTCTTGAGCGTGATTGCCTGCTTTGCAGACTCGGCAACCTCACCCGTCTTTTTGACAGCGGTCTGCGCCGCAGCCTGCGCCTTCACGGAAACGTCCGCAAAAAACGCCTTGACTTTATCGGTGTTTATTTCAAATGCCATGATCCATACCTCCGTAAACGTTTTGTGGAACCTATTTATTATTGTACGCTTTTAATGTGAACTGAAAATTAAATATGTAAAACGAATTGTGACGGGTTTTTTAATTTTGTGTTAAAGTGCTTTTTTTGCGTTGGTTTTCTCAATAAACTTTTCGGATGCGACAATAAAACGCTCATGACGACCTTTTCCGATCAGCCCCGCATTGTCAAATACCTCCACCTCAAAAACGAGACGGCGGCGATCAATTTCCACAAGCTTTGCCTCGGCGCGGACCTCCACACCCACGGGCGTGGCTGCCACATGCTCGATCTCCAGCTTTGTTCCCACGCTGGTGCAGCCTTCCTCCAAATGCGGTGCTGCAAGCTCTGCGGCAGTAGCTTCGATGAGCAAAATCATGGCAGGGGTTGCGTAAACGGGCAGCGTGCCGCTTCCCAACGCGGCAGCGGTGTTGCTTTGAGATACCGTTTCGGTTTTTGTGAATGTCAGATTTGGTTCCAGCATAAAAATGATCCTTCCCTTTTCGTCATGCAGCAGATGAAATCATCCGCTTTTTATAGTATTATACCACATTCTCCCCCGAAGTGCAAGCCTCGGGGGAGAGAATTTACAGATTATTTTTCTGTATCAGCGACCTCGTAGACGATTGCTCCGTCCACCGCCTTCGCGATGACCGAATTGCCCGCTTTGATGCGTCCGCCGTCTAACATTTCCGAGGCAAAGCTGTCCTCGATCTTCCGCTGGATGGCGCGGCGCAGCGGCCTTGCGCCCCAAACCGGATCAAAGCCCTCCTTCGCCAAAAGCTCCACCGCCGATTCGTCGAAGGAAATGCTGACGCCGATGCCCTCGATGCGCGTGCGGATTTCCGCAAGCATGATCCGCGCGATCTTTTTAATATCTTCGTCCGAAAGCTTGTTGAATACGATGATTTCATCAAGACGGTTGAGAAATTCCGGCTTGAAGGTTTCACGCAAAGCCGCCATAACGCCCTCCTGAGGCGATTCCTCCGCCTGCGAACCGAAGCCCAGCGCACGTTTTTTCTCCACGATGCCTGCCGCACCCACGTTGGAAGTCAAAATAATGATCGTGTTTTTGAAATCCACGCGCCGTCCTTGAGAATCGGTGAGAATGCCGTCCTCCAAAATTTGCAGCAGAATGTTGAACACATCGGGATGCGCCTTTTCAATCTCATCGAAAAGCACCACCGAATAGGGCTTGCGACGGATCTTTTCGGTGAGCTGACCGCCTTCCTCAAAGCCCACATAGCCGGGCGGAGAGCCGATCAGTTTGGAAACCGCATGCTTTTCCATATATTCCGACATATCGACGCGGATCATCGCACTGCGATCGCCGAACATCACGTCTGCCAGAACCCTCGCCAGCTCGGTTTTGCCCACACCCGTCGGGCCGAGGAACAGGAACGAGCCTGTGGGACGATTGGGGTCCTTGAGTCCGATCCGTCCGCGTCGGATGGCACGAGCCGTCGATTCCACCGCCGCATCCTGACCGATGACCTTCTCCTTGAGGATGTCCGCAAGCTTTGTCAGACGTTCGCCCTCCTCATCCGCCAGCCTTCTGACGGGGATGCCCGTCCACGCCGTCACGATGTCGGCAATTTCCTCCGCACCAACGGAAAGCGATCTGTCATCCCGTTCCGATTTCCACGCGGATTTTTTCGCTTCCAATTCGTCCGCCAACTTCTTTTCATCGTCGCGCAGAGATGCCGCCTTCTCGAAATCCTGGGATTTGATGGCTTCCTCCTTCTCCGCGCGAAGGGTTTCGAGGCGAGCTTCCGCTTCCTTCAGATCGGGCGGTGAGGTATGAGAGGCGATGCGAAGCTTGGACGCCGCTTCGTCGATGAGATCGATCGCCTTGTCGGGCAAAAATCGGTGGCCAATGTAGCGGACAGACAGCTTCACCGCCGCTTCGATGGCTTCATCGGTGATCTTAACCTTGTGATGGGATTCATACTTGTCCCGAAGCCCCGCAAGGATCTGCACCGCCTCATCGGGCGAAGGCTCGCCCACGGACACCGATTGGAAGCGGCGTTCCAGCGCGGCATCTTTTTCAATATATTTGCGATATTCGCCAATGGTGGTAGCACCGATCACCTGCATTTCGCCGCGTGCAAGCGCAGGCTTCAAAATATTCGCCGCATCCACCGCACCCTCGGCGGCACCTGCGCCGATGATGGTGTGAATTTCGTCGATGAACAGAATGATCGCCGGATTTGCCGCCGCCTCTGCCATCACCGCTTTCATGCGCTCCTCAAATTCGCCGCGGTATTTTGCGCCCGCGATCATTCCCGAAATATCCAGCGTGATGATGCGCTTGCCGCTTAAAGTCTCAGGCACCGCGCCGTTTGCGATGCGCTCGGCAAGCCCTTCCACCACCGCCGTTTTGCCGACACCGGGCTCACCGATGAGACAGGGATTGTTTTTTGTGCGGCGCGAGAGGATTTGAATCACGCGATCGGTCTCATCGTTTCTTCCGATGATCGGATCTAACTTGCCTTCCCTCGCAAGAGCGGTCAGATCTCTGCCGTATTTGGCGATGGTTTTTGCATCGCCCACAGGCTTTTGGGCGGCTTCCTCGCCGGGAACATCAGCTCCGCCTTCGGAGGTGCGCATGCCGTTCATAAAGGCGGTGGTATCGGCGGCGAGCTCTTTTGCCGAGGTGGAGAAATCGGAAAGCAGATGCACAGCCATGCTGTCCGCTTCCGCTAAAAGCGCCAGCAAAAGATGCTCAGTACCAATATAATTCTGCCCGAAGCGCATCGCCTGATAAGCGGAGTTTTCGATGATGCGCTTGGTGCGCGGTGTCATATCATTGGGAGTGACGCGGGTGCGCTCGCCCGTCCCCACCTTCTCCGCAATGGCGGCGCGCAGCTTGTCAAAGCTGACGCCTCTTGTTTCCAGTAGCTTTGCCGCCACACCTTCCGTCTCCGAGGTGAGTGCCAGCAGCAGATGCTCGCTTCCGATATAGGTGTGCCCAAGCTCGGATGCAAGATAAAGGGATTTATTCAAAACGTTGGTTGCTTTTCCTGTAAATTTATTTGGCATGGTTGAAGTCTCCTTTCTTTTTTCCTTGTGTGAAAGACAATTGCAGTCTATGTATGATCAGAGCTTTAAGCAAGTCGCTCCCTTGCAAGCTTTGCTCGCAGAATGGCAAGCTCGCTACTTGGCGTATTTTCGTCCACATCGGATGCCGCCGTCAGCCCTGCGGGCTTGGCATCCATCAGCAGCGTGTTCAGTGCAGGCAACGTGACGCCCTCAAGCAGTCCCATTGCCGCCCCGAATCTCACATTGCTCCACAGCTCCATAAATTCTTCAACATTAAGCATATATGCGCCGGTCAGAACGCCTTTCGCACGCATCACGCGATCGCACAGGCTCGCGTATCTGTCGCTTTTCATAGAGTCGCGCAGCTTGCGTTCCGAGTCGATGATACGGCGTACCGCGCCTTCTAACTTTTCGATCAGCTCCTTCTCCGTTACGCCCAGCGTGACGGAATTGGAGATCTGATACAGCGCGCCACAAGATTCACTGCCCTCGCCGTAAATGCCGCGCACGGTCATGCCCAGCTTCGTCAGATTGCGGATCAGCGCGGGAAGCTTGCCCGCCAGCTTCAGCGCTGGCAGATGCAGCATGACGGAGGCGCGCATTGCCGTGCCGAGATTGGTGGGGCAATGGGTCAAATATCCAAGCGTTTCGCTGTAGGCGATCTTTACATCGGAATCAAGCAGTTCATCCACTCTGCGCGCGGTTTCATAGGCTTCGCTTAACGCAAGACCGGATGCCAGCGCCTGAATCCGCACATGATCCTCCTCGCCAACCATGACGGCGATCTGTTGTTTTTCATCCAAAAGCAGGGCGCGCGGATGAGATGCGGCGGCAAATTCGGGAGAGATGTAATGCTTTTCCACATAGGTGTGGATCTGCACCGGGCTCATGCCGATGGGATCCACGGTGGACAGCGATGCGGCGGCAAGCGCCTTGCTCACTTCACCGATCATTTCGGAATTTTGTGCGTCCGAAGCCACGGACGGGAACGGATAACCCTCTAAATTGCGCGCGAGGCGCACACGTGAGGATACGACTACGTCCGACTCGGGACCGATTTTATCATACCAAGCCATGCTCACTTACCTCCTTCGATTTCGCGGATCTGATCGCGAAGCTCTGCGGCTTTTTCAAAAGCCTGTGTCTCAATGGCATTCTTCATTTCCACGCGGAGCCTTGCAAGCTCGTTCTCGCGCTGCCGCTTTTCACCAAAGCGGCGGGGCGCCCGTCCGCGATGGGAAGCGGTGCCGTGAAGCTGTCTGATCGTGGGAAGCAGTTCTTCACCGAAGGCATCGTAGCAAGCAGGACAGCCGAGCTTCCCTGCCTTTGTCAGCTCCGCAAAGCGGGCGCCGCATGTGGGACAGCATTTTTCCTCCTTGGCTCGACGCGAATGGGACAGCAGGCTTCCAAACAGCGACGAAAACGGATCTTCCGCGCTTTGCCATGAAAGGGATGTGTTCAGATCGAGCTTTGCGGCACAATCGGGACAAAGTGCATATTCGGTGGTTTTGCCGTTGATGGTTTCCCGATAGAAAACCGTGGCATGATTGGTTTTACAGTTTGTACAAAGCATATTTTTCACCTTAACTTGTTTTTCAAGTCTTCCTTTCCGCCCAGGCAGTGGGCTTGTTTCGATTTGATGATCTTCCAAAATCCTACAGAAGCCGATTTTGCTTCTATTTATTTTACCGCATCAGGGATAGGATAATTTGTCTGAAAATGTCTGCGCGCACAGATTTTTTATACTCCGCAGGGACGCGGGAAAGCGAAGCACTGCTCATGGCGGCGGCAGCGGCCTTTGCCACCACAGGCGGAAGAAGTCCGTTGTCCGACAGGTTGCGAAGGATCGCAAGGGCGGTTCCCTCGTCCATCTCATTGCCGATGGCATGGAAGCAATGCATCAGATATTCGTTGGCAGAAAGCTGCTTTTTGACGATGCGGATATACCCACCGCCTCCCCGTTTTGATTCAATGAGATAACCGCGTTCGGGGGTGAAGCGGGAAGTAATGACGTAGTTGATCTGACTTGGCGCGCATCCCATGCGGCCTGCAAGCTCGGATCGGCGGATTTCCAATTCTCCGTTCTGCTCGGCAAGCAGCTGCTCGATCAGCGCGGCAATGGCATCGGATATTAACATAATAATCACCTTGCCTTCGCAAAGCGAAGGCTTCCTTTTTTCGAAATTTTTGGCGGTTTACGTTAGCAAATCGCGGTGGAACACCGCGAAGGCAAAAATTCGTATTGTGAAAATTTTATTTTTCACAATGTCTCCTTATTGTTTTTGACTTTCTTTGACCTTTTGTGATTTCATTATAGCACGAATGTCAGGGAATGTCAAAGTCAAAGATAGTCAAACTCGTTCGGTTATTGGCAAATTTCCAGCGATTATCTCAAGTTATCTCGTTATTTCGCAGTTTTTCAAAGTTTTTCTCCGTTTTTTCGCATTTTGAAGGCATCGATTTCGGATTCTCCCGTAGCCGTTCGCAATTTGTAATATTTTCCGCATAATTTGTTCATAAACATATGCTACAATTATATTATAAGCAACAAGTCCTATTGATTTTGAACGGGTTTAAGCTTGAAAATACAGCTTCAAGCTTTGCCGCAAAAAGACGCCCAACATCGGGCAGAAAGGTGAACTTGCCCTGCAAGTCACGGTTATAGCGATGAAAAAAATCTATCTTGGCATTGAACTTGGCTCAACACGCATCAAAGCCTCCGCCATTGACGAAGCGTTTAACCCCGTCTCATCGGGTAGTTATAGCTGGAAAAGCGATTTCACGGACGGCATTTGGACCTATGATATGGAAAATGCCTGGACGGGTCTGAAAACCGCCCTCTCCACCATCGAAGATCGCGAGAGCATCGCATCGGTGGGCATCTCCGCCATGATGCACGGCTATCTTGCCTTTGATAAGGATTGGAATCTGCTGGTTCCCTTCCGCACATGGCAGAACACCATCACCGCAGAAGCGGCGGATGCGCTGACTGCGCTGTTTGGATTTAATATTCCCCAGCGCTGGAGCATCGCCCATCTGTATCAAGCCATTTTGAAGGGCGAAGCGCATGTGAAGGATATCGCGCACATTACCACGCTGGCAGGATATATCCATTACACGCTGACCGGTGTGAATGCCGTCGGCATCGGCGAAGCTTCGGGCATGTTCCCTATCGACAGCGAAACGCAAAGCTACGATGCTACAATGACGGAAAAATTCGAACAGCTTCTCAAAAAGCATGGGCTTGCATGGAAGCTTTGCGACATTCTGCCGAAGGTGCTTACCGCTGGAGAGTCTGCGGGATGCCTGAGCGAATCGGGCGCGATAAAGCTTGGCGGTCTGCTTCCAAAGGGGGTGCCCTTTGCGCCCGCCGAGGGCGATGCGGGAACTGGTATGGTCGCAACCAATGCCGTCGCTCCCCGTACAGGAAATGTCTCTGCCGGCACTTCCATTTTCTCCATGATCGTTTTGGAGCGTCCGCTTAGCAGGGTATATCCCGAGATCGACATGGTGACCACTCCCTCCGGGAAGCCGGTTGCCATGGTCCACTGCAACAACTGCACCAACGATATGAACGCATGGGTCTCCGTTCTGAATGAAACGGCATTGCTGTACGGCGCAGATCCGAGCGACCGCGAGCTTTATCAAAAGATCTATCAAAAGAGCTTGGAGGGCGATGCAGACTGCGGCGGTATTCTGGTCTACAACTACATGGCAGGAGAGGGCATCACCCATCTTGACGAGGGGCGGCCGCTTGTCATCCGCCACCCGAACAGCCGCTTCACGCTTGCCAATTTCCTCCGCGCACAGCTTTATTCCACCATGGCAACGCTCAAGTTGGGCATGGATATTTTAGCAAAGGAGCATGTCGCCATCGACTCGCTGACAGGTCATGGCGGTCTGTTCAAAACCCCCGTCGTGGGACAAAAATACATGGCGGCGGCATGCAATGCGCCTGTCACCTGCATGGAAACCGCAGGCGAGGGCGGCCCCTACGGCATGGCTCTGCTCGCGGCATATGCCGCAAAAAAAGCAGAGGAAGAAAGCCTCGAGCAATTCCTTTCGCAGAGAGTATTTGCAGAGGTCCAAAGCGTGACATTATCGCCCGATCCTGCGGATGTGCGCGGCTTTGAAACCTATATCGAAAGCTTCAGACAGGGACTTGATGTGGAAGCGCTGGCATCGAAAAAAATTCAGTAAAAACAGAGGGAAGACTTGCGCCCGCAAGTCACGGTCATAAAGAATGGCAGTTATTACAATTATAGGTTCGGGAATGATGGGCTCCGCGCTGGCATTCCCCGCAAGAGAAAACGGCAACGAGGTTCGCCTGGTCGGCACACATTTGGACAGAGAGATCATCGAAGTCTCCAAAAAGACAAACAGACATCCAAAATTCAACTGCGATTTTCCGAATGGGCTTTCCTTCTATCAGATCGAGGAGCTTGAGCGCGCTCTTGAAGGCACAGATTTAGTGATCGGCGGTGTCAGCAGCTTCGGCGTGGATTGGTTTGCCGATCATGTGCTTCCAAAGCTTCCCGACAACATGAAAATTTTAACGGTGACAAAGGGACTGCTCGACACCGAGGACGGCAAGCTGATTTCCTATCCCGAATTCTGGGAGTCCAAGGCCGTGGAAATGGGAAAGAGCTTTTCATTCAACGCCGTGGGCGGTCCATGTACCAGCTATGAGCTGGTTTTCCACGATCAGACCGAGGTGACCTTCTGCGGGAAAAATCTCGAAGACTTAAGCTACATTCGCAGCCTGATGCAAACCGATTATTATCACATCAGCATCTCCACCGATGTCATCGGCGTAGAAAGTGCGGTGGCACTCAAAAACGGTTATGCGCTTGGCATTGCGCTGACCATCGGTGTCAATCAAAAACTGCACGGCGATGACAGCGAGCTTCACTTCAATTCACAGGCGGCGGTGTTCGGACAGAGCGTGAAGGAAATGGCGCGTCTGCTCGAATTTCAGGGCGCACCGGATCTCGACAATCTTTGTCTGGGTGCAGGCGACCTTTATGTAACCGTTTACGGCGGTCGCACCCGACTTGTGGGCATTCTGCTTGGCAAAGGTCTTAACATCGACGAAGCAAAGGCACAGCTGAACGGCGTGACGCTGGAATCCTTGGTTGTATCGGAAAGAGTGGCAAGAGCCGTCAAGAAAAATATAACTGACGGCAAGCTTCGCGCAGAGGATTTCCCCTTACTTCTGCATGTCAACGAAATCGTCACCGAAAAGGCTGCCGTCAATATCCCATGGGAAGCTTTCACCTTTTAAGCAAAAAAACAGCAGACACCGTTTTATTATCGGTGTCTGCTGCTTTTGATCATGGATTGAATTTTTACAGACCGCAGATCTCGTCGATCTTTGTGAGTTCATCGGCATCAAAGGACGTGTTCTTCGCAGCGCCGAGATTGTCAAGAATCTGCTCGGGCTTGGAGGCGCCCACCAAAACCGAGGTGACAATGCCATCGCGCAGAATCCATGCCAGCGCCATCTGTGCCAGCGTCTGTCCGCGAGCCGCCGCAAGCTCATTGAGCGCGCGGATCTGCGTCAGCTTTTCGGGCGTGATGGAGGCTTCGCGCAGGAAACGTCCGTCGGTTCGCACGCGGCTGTCCGCAGGGATGCCCTCAAGATAGCGATTTGTCAGCATGCCCTGTGCAAGAGGGCTGAACGCAATGATGCCCTTGCCGAGCTTCGAGGAGGTTTCCTTGAGCCCGTTTTCTTCGATTTTACGGTTGAAAATGTTGTAGCTGTTCTGATTGATGATAAAAGGAACGTGCAACTCATCGAGAATAGCGCTTGCCTTTGCCAGCGTTTCGCCGTCGTAGTTAGAAAGGCCCACATACAGTGCCTTACCCGCGTGAACCGCCGATGCCAGCGCGCCCATGCTTTCTTCGAGAGGTGTGTCCTTATCCATACGATGGTGGTAGAAGATGTCCACATATTCCAGCCCCATGCGGCAAAGCGATTGGTCAAGGCTGGCAAGCAAATATTTGCGGCTGCCGCCATCGCCGTAGGGGCCATCCCACATGCCGTATCCTGCCTTGGTGGAAATAATCATCTCATCCCGATATGCGGCGAAGTCTTCGCGAAGGATTCTGCCGAAATTCTTCTCGGCGCTGCCCGCAGCGGGACCATAGTTGTTGGCAAGGTCAAAATGGGTGATGCCGTTATCGAAGGCGGTGCGGCACATAGCGACCATGTTCTCATAATTCGAGGAGTCACCGAAATTATGCCAAAGTCCGAGGGAAACTGTGGGGAGCTTCAAACCACTTTTTCCGCAACGGAAGTACGGGACGGTTTGATAGCGCGTACTGTTTGCATGATACATTGTTTTTACCACTGCTTTCGCCGCGGCGAAAGCATCCTTTCTATCCAGCAATATGTCGCTCTGTTTCTTTGTTGGTTTTTTACTATTATAGCATACATATGCCCTGTTGTCAATCGTGCCGACTTGGTCTTGAAAAATTTTCTGCGTTTTTCATTTACATTATCCGCACAATGTGATATAATATATTAGAACAGCAATTTTTTGAAAATCCCTTTGTAACAGATAAATTCAAGCGAGGTGCATGATGTCAAGACTCACCGCTTTCAAGCAGTACATGAGAACCAAACACGCCGCCATTGTGGGCATCGGCGTTTCCAATACGCCGCTCATTGATTTTCTGCTGTCCTGCGGCACGAAAATCACCGCGCGCGATATCAAAACAAGAGAAAACCTCGGCGCGCTCGCCGATACGCTGGAAGAAAAAGGCGTAACGCTGCGGCTTGGAGAAGAATATCTCGAAAACTTCACCGAGGATATCATTTTCAAAGCGCCGGGCATCCGCGGCGATCTGCCGCAGTTTGTACAGGCGGAAGCGCGCGGCATTGTGCTGACCTCGGAGATGGAGGTATTCTTCGAGCTTTGCCCATGCAAAATTTTTGCTATCACGGGTTCCGACGGAAAAACCACCACCACAACGCTGACCTATCGGCTCCTTGAAGCCGAGCAGACACGCCGACATTCGGGTGCCAAAGTTTGGGTAGGCGGTAACATCGGAAAGCCGCTGCTCCCCGAAATCGACAGCATTTCCGAAAATGATTTCGTCGTGGTGGAGCTTTCCAGCTTTCAGCTTCACCGCATGAAAAAATCGCCCTATGCGGCGGCCGTGACCAATGTCACGCCCAATCATCTGAACTGGCATACGGACATGGACGAATATATCGCGGCAAAGCAAAACATCCTTCACTTTTCTGACTGCAAGCGCGCCGTCCTCAATTTCGCCGATCCCATCACCCGACAAATGGCAAACGAAACGTCCGCCGATGTGCTCTTTTTCTCGGGCAAATGCGAGCCGTCTGGCGAGGCGGTATTTGAAAAGGATGGAAGCATCGTTTACCGCGGAAAGGATGGCAGCATCGTGCCGGTTTTAAGGGTTGCCGACATCAAGCTGCCCGGCAGGCATAACGTGGAAAACTACATGACAGCCATTGCGCTGACACACGGCTTTGTATCCGATGAGGTCATCGAAACCCTTGCGAAGGATTTCGGCGGCGTGGAGCATCGCTGCGAATTCGTGCGCGAATTTGAAGGCGTGAAATATTACAACAGCTCCATCGACTCCAGCCCTACCCGCACGGAAGCGGCGCTTCGCTCCTTCCGCGAAAAGGTCATCGTCATCTGCGGCGGATATGATAAAAATATCCCCTACGAGCCGCTGGCAAAACCGCTCATCGACTGTGCAAAAACGGTGGTTTTGGTAGGTGCCACCGCACCGAAGATCAAAGCCGCACTGCTTGCGGAAACTGTCTACGTCGGCTCCCCCACAATCAAGGAAGCAAGCACCTTTGAAGAAGCGGTTTCCATGGCGCGGATGGCGGCAAAAGCAGGCGACACGGTGATCCTTTCCCCCGCATCTGCCAGCTTTGACATGTTCCGCAACTTTGAGGAGCGCGGCAAGTGCTTCAAAGAGCTGGTAAATGCGTTTACACCTCAAAAATAACGAAAGTATCGGAGATAAAAATGAACCATATCAACCTAAACGAGCTCACTCTGCGTGCGGAGCAGGAGCTGTCGGCGATTTTTGCCGATATTGACCGCATTTCTTTTGAAAATACCAAGCGTGTCATGGATGCATTCAAAAATCATCGCGTGGATGCCACCTGCTTTGCGGGAACCAGCGGCTACGGCTATGATGACAAGGGACGCGAAACACTCGACAAAATCTATGCCGATGTTTTCGGCGCGGAAGCGGCGTTTGTCCGTCACAGCATCGTCAACGGCACGCAGGCGATCGCCATTGCGCTGTACGGTCTGCTCCGTCCCGGAGACATCATGCTTTCCGTTACTGGCAAGCCTTACGATACGCTGGAGGAGGTCATCGGCATCTCCGGCACGCCCGGGAACGGTTCCCTCGCCGATTTCGGCGTAGAGTACAGACAGGTGGATCTCTCGGAGAAAGGCATCGACTTTGATGCCATCGAGCGCGCACTGTCGGAGGGCGGCGAACGTGTAAAAATGGTCTTTCTCCAACGCTCCAAGGGCTATATGAATCGCCCCACCTTGACCGTCGACGAGATCGGCGAGGTGGCAAAATTCGTCAAGGCACGCTCCAAAGCATATGTGGTGGTAGACAATTGCTATGGGGAATTCACCGAAACAAAGGAGCCGTGCGCGGTGGGGGCGGATCTCATCATGGGATCGCTCATCAAAAATCCGGGCGGCGGCATTGCAGAGAGCGGCGGCTACATCGCAGGCTCTGCCAAAGCGGTGGAGCTTGCCTCCTATCGGTTGACCACCGTGGGCGTGGGACTTGAATGCGGTGCCACCCTCCATACCGGCAAAAGCCTGTACCAAGGCTTCTTCTTCGCCCCCCATGTGGTGGCGCAGGCGATCAAAACCGCCCATTTTGCCGCATATCTTTTTGAAAATATGGGGTTCGATGTCAATCCCCATTGGAACGAACGCCGCGCGGACATCATCCAAGCGATTCATTTAGGCAAGCCCGAGGGACTGATCGCCTTCTGTCAGGGCATTCAATCCGGCTCCCCCGTGGATTCCTATGTCAGCCCCGAGCCGTGGGCAATGCCGGGCTACTCCGACGAGGTGATCATGGCGGCAGGTGCCTTCACGCAGGGCGCGTCCATCGAGCTTTCTGCTGATGGCCCCATGCGCGCACCGTACACCGCCTTCATGCAGGGCGGCCTCACCTATGAAAGCGGCAAGCTTGGCATTCTCGCCGCCGCTGAACGCATCATCGAAAAAATGTAAGGAGCGATTGGTTTGAATCTCAAGCTGTTATCTCTGTTTGTCAAGGATTATCGGGACGCAAAATCAGCCTCGGTGCGCACCCGATGTCAGACAGCGGCAAGCGCCATTGGCATCACCGCGAATGCACTTTTATCCGTGATGAAGCTGCTCGTCGGCATTTTTACCCACAGCATCGCCATCACCGCAGATGCGGTGAACAACATCGCAGATGCGGCATCCGCCGTCATTACGCTGATCGGTTGTCGCCTTGCCGCCAAACCTGCGGACAAGGAGCACCCTTATGGACATCAGCGCATCGAATATATCACCGCGCTGATCATTTCGCTGTTTATCACCGTTATCGGCGTGGAATTTTTCACAGGCGCTATCGACGCCATCCGCAATCCTACGGATACACAGTATACCGCCGCCGCACTGATCATTCTTGCCGTATCGGTGCTTGTCAAGCTCTGGTTGAGCTTTTTCTGCCGCGCAGTCGGAAAACACATCGAATCGGGGGCACTGCTTGCCACAGCCTCGGACAGCCGCAATGATATGCTGTCCACCGCCGTCATTTTGATCGGCGCACTCATTTCCCGATTTGCAGGCGTGAATTTGGACGGATTTCTCGGACTTGCGGTGGCATGCTATATCATCAAAAGCGGCGTGGATCTGATCATGGAAACATCCGATCCTCTGCTGGGCACCGCGCCGTCAAGAGAAATGGTGGATTCCATCGCCAAAAGGCTCCTTAACTACGACGGCGTGCTGGGATTTCACGATCTGGTCGTACACAACTACGGTCCGGGACGATGCTTTGCATCGGTGCATGTGGAAGTGCCTGCCGAGCAGGATATTCTCATCAGCCATGATATCATCGACAACATCGAATTTGATTTTTTGAGAGAGCTTGATATTCACCTTGTCATCCATCTCGATCCCATCGTCACCTCTGATGAGGAGCTTGCAGAGCTTCGTCGTGAGGTGGAAGGCATTCTCACGGTGGTGGCACTGGAATGCGATGTGCCGCTTTCCATGCACGATTTTCGCATCGTGCGCGGTCATACCCATACCAATCTGCTGTTTGACGTTGTGGTTCCCTTTGAATGCCGCCTGTCCGACCGCGAGATCATCGAAAGGTTAGAGGAAAAGATCCGCCTGCTTTCAAGCGATTATCATGCAGTCATCATCTGCGATCGCAGTTATATCTCCACCGCCTCCGAATAAAAATTTCATAAAAAAATGAATCGCTTCGTCAAAAACGGTCAATAATGACCGCATCAAACGAAGCGATTTTTGTTATTGCGTCATCTCCCAAAAGATAGAAAGGAAGCTTTCATATGCAAAACCGTATCAGCGCATTTTTTCTGACATTTTCGATCCTCACCGTTCTTGCGCTTCCGCTGTCGGCACTTCTTCCGAGTGCGGAGGAAGCGGAAATCTACGAAAGCGTCATCCGTCTTCATGTGCTGGCATGCTCCGATTCCAAGGAGGATCAAGCGGAAAAGCTTGCGGTGCGTGACGAGATTCTTTCTATTGTTGGAGAATTGTTAGCAGATGTTACAAGCAGAGATGCGGCGGAGAAGCTGCTCGAACAAGAGCTTCCCTTGCTCGAGGAAGCCGCATCGGCACTGCTCCGCTCGCGAGGTTCCGCACACAGCGTAAAGGTCACGCTGACCACGGAGGAGTATCCCACCCGCGTCTACGAAAACGTGACACTTCCGTCGGGAAGCTACACCTCTCTGCGGGTTTTGATCGGCAAAGCCGAGGGCAAAAATTGGTGGTGTGTTCTTTTTCCGCAGCTCTGCGTCACTTCGGAGCGTGTGGACGAGGTGATGATCGAAGCGGGGCTGACGCCATCGCAAATTCGCCTGATTACCGGCGATTCCCCCGATGTGGTCATTCGCTTTCGTCTGCTCGAATGGCTTTCCTCCCTCAGGAAAAACAAATAATCCCGATCTTTCAAAGCAAAAGCATGCCGCGAGGCATGCTTTTTTAACGGAATCTCTAAGTTCTGCATATATTGCTATTGTCAAGGGAAGCGCAATATGATTTTCAAATGCTTCCCATAAGCAAAAGGAGGAGTTTTTCTTGAATCAAAATACCGCTCTCGGTTATCTCATCGTGAATGTTTCCACCGCAAGAGGTGCGATCCCGCTTGCGGGCGCATCTGTCACCGTGATGTTCGAGGAGCCCGAAAACACCTCGGTCTTCGCCGTTCTGTCCACCGATACGTCGGGGAAAACCGAACGCATTTCTCTGCCCGCCCCCGAACGCGCCCTATCCGAATCCCCCGGCAATATAAAGCCCTATGCCTCCTATACCTTGAAGATCGACCGTGAGGGCTATTATCCCGTCACCGATGCGGGCGTGCCGATCTTCGCAGACATCACATCCATCCAGCCCGTGGAAATGCTTCCGCTTGCCGAATACGATTCCGATACGGTTTACCCTCGCGAGGGCATCGACTTCGCCGAGGATGTGAACCCCGATCTGTGAGGTGAAAAATGCCGCTTCCTTACATTCCCGAAACCATCACGGTGCATCTGGGCAGACCGGAGGACGCCTCCGCTGAAAATGTTACCGTTTCCTTCCCCGATTACATCAAAAACGTGGCATCCAGCGAAATCTATCCCACATGGCCGGAAAATGCCATCCGCGCCAACATCTACGCACAGATGTCATATGCACTCAATCGCATCTATACCGAATTTTACCGCAGCAGAGGATATAACTTCGACATCACAAATTCCACAGCCTTCGACCAGTCCTTTGTGCGCGGACGGGACATTTTCGAGAATATCTCAAACATCGTAGACGATCTTCTTGGCGATTACATTGTCAGGCAAGGTTCCGTGGAACCGCTGTTTGCCGCATACTGCGACGGCGTGGAGGTGCAATGCGACGGGCTGTCCCAATGGGGCAGCGTTGATCTGGCGGAGCAGGGGCTGACACCATACGAGATCCTCACGAGATATTACGGCAATGACATCAACATCCGCACCGACACCCCCATTCTACCCTACAGTTCCTCCCTGCCCTATCGCGTACTGCGGCTCGGTAACTTCGGTGACGATGTGCGGCTGGTGCAAATTCGGCTGAATCGCATTTCCCGCAATTATCCATCCATTCCAAAGCTGTATCCCACCGACGGCGTCTTTGGCATCGCCACGGAAAATACGGTCAAGGAATTCCAGCGGATCTTCGATCTGACCCCCGACGGCATCGTCGGACCTGCCACATGGTACAAGATCCTGCAGATCTATTCCGGCGTCAAGCGTCTGTCGGAGCTTTCCGGAGAAGGGCTGGCACTGTCCGAAATTTCAACGCAATTCCCCGAGGAATTAAAGCGGGGAGACGAAAGCATTTTCGTCAGAGAATTTCAGTATTTTTTGAATGTGCTTGGTGAAAATCTCGCAGGCATTCCAACCGTTGCCATCGACGGAAGCTTCGGTGCCGCAACGGAACAGGCGGTACGGGAATTTCAGCGGCTGTACGGTCTTCCGGTCACGGGCATTGTCAACGAAGAAACGTGGGTGGAGCTTTATAACGCCTATCGCGGCATTGTGCTGTCCACGCCCGAATACTATACGAGCGCTCCTCCCGCGCCGTTCCCCGGATTTTTGCTTCTGCTCGGCTCCCAAGGCAACGAGGTACGGCTTTTGCAGGAATATCTCGTCGCGCTGTCGGAGGTATACCCGGAGATCCCGCCGCCCGCCATCACGGGCGTTTTCGGCACAGCGACCAGAGATGCGGTGCTGGCATTCCAGCGGCTGTTTGGGCTGTCAGCAACGGGTATTGTGGATGCGCTGACATGGGATGCGATCGTGGACGCATATGAGGACACCGAGGCAGGAAAATCCGCCGCCATGGGACAATTTGGCGGATCAACGCTGGGATAGGAGAGAATTATGAGAGATATTACAACCGATACCGAGAGCATTTATGAATTGCAGACCATGCTTCGTGAGCTGCACTATGCGAAGTTAGGTATACCGCTTGTCAATCCCGATGGCATCTATGGGGAAGAAACCGCCGATGCGGTGCGGGCCTTTCAGCGATCGCTGGGGCTTGCCGAAACGGGGCGTGTGGATTTTGCCCTTTGGCAGAAGCTGTATGCCGCCTATCTTTCCGCGAAGGAAGAAAATGCCCCACCGAAGCCGATCTATCCCTTTCCGTCCGCAGAATACCGGCTGCGCGAGGGCGAACGATCGGATACGACCGCGTTTATACAGCTGCTTTTGCGGACGCTGGCTGACATCTATGATGAAATCGGCGGCAAAGATTTAGACGGCATTTACAGCGAGGCAACCGCCGCGGATATCCGCGCTTTTCAGAAGGTACACGGGCTGGAACAGACGGGCGAGACTGACAGATCCACTTGGGATGCTTTGGCGGATGCCTACAACCGACATTTCCGCGAAGTATCATCACAATAATGTACTTTTTTGAAAAAAATAAAAAAATTTTCAATGAAACTATTGCAAAATCCTACCGAATGATATATAATAGTGTTGTGCAGGTTTGTCTGCGAGGCCGCGCTCGTTTTGAGCCGACCGCAGGTACCGCATGACTCTTACATAATTTGGAGGAATAATTAAAATGTCAGATGAAGTATTGAGCCAATTCCAACAGGCTGCAGCTGAAGAAGTCATTACCTTTGACAAGAAGCTCAAGGTAGGTATTATCGGTACCGGCTGGATCGCAGAAGCGCATATCGAGCAGTACAATCTGATGCCCGACGTTGAGGTTGTCGCTATGGCAGACCTCATCCCCGGCAAGGCAGAAGCTTTCAAGGAAAAGTGGGGCGTAAAGGGCGACGTTCGCTTCTACGCTAACCACAAAGACATGATCGACAACGAGGAGCTCGATGCTGTCAGCATCTGCACCTACAACATGACCCACGCAGAGTGCACCATCTACGCTCTTGAGCATGGCGTAAACGTTCTGCTCGAAAAGCCGATGTGCGTAACTCTCGAAGAGGCTGCTGAGATCGTTAAGGCAGAGAAGAAGAGCGGAAAGATCCTTTCCATCGGCTTCCAGCCCAGACTTGATGCCAACATGCAGATGATCAAGAAGATCGTTGAATCCGGCACTCTCGGCGAAATCTACTACAT
>JAZTWJ010000024.1:0-33746 GCA_045635785.1 Candidatus Flemingiibacterium sp. | reverse complement strand
CGAAGAGGCTGCTGAGATCGTTAAGGCAGAGAAGAAGAGCGGAAAGATCCTTTCCATCGGCTTCCAGCCCAGACTTGATGCCAACATGCAGATGATCAAGAAGATCGTTGAATCCGGCACTCTCGGCGAAATCTACTACATTCAGACCGGCGGCGGCCGTCGCCGTGGTATTCCGAACTCCACCTTTATCGAAAAGAAGACCGCAGGTATCGGTGCTCTTGGTGATATCGGATGCTACTCTCTCGATATGGTTCTGAACGCAATCGGTTATCCGACGCCTAAGACCATCTCCGCATACAAGTCCAACTTCTTCGGCACCAGCACTGATTATCAGTCTCCCGTAGATGCGGCTCGCTTCGATGTTGATGACTTCGCAGCAGCATTCATCCGCCTTGAGCCCGGTCAGTACGGTGACAAGAACGCCATCATCCTCGACTTCAGAATTGCTTGCGCTATGCACGTTGACTCCCCCGGTGACACCATCATCTTCGGTAAGAAGGCTGCTCTGCGCATCCCCGCTACCGACTGCTGGAACGGCTCCGTTGGCGGTCCTATGGTTATTTACCACGACGTTGCAGGCTCCAGAGTTGAAACCATCGTTCCGGTTATCCAGAACAAGGGTCACGGTCTGTTCTACAAGAAGGTTCGTTCCTTCCTCGACGCAATCAAGAATGGCGGCACAGCTCCTGTTCCGTCCAGCCAAATCATCAAGAACCAGGCTATCCTCGACGGTATCGTTAAGTCCGCTGAGGCAGGCAAGGAAATTGAGATCGTAATGCCCGAGGTTTAATTCTCACGTTACAAGCTGAAAAACGGAACCGCTTCAAGCGGTTCCGTTTTTTCTATATCACAAAATTTCCGTTTTCGAAGATTGCGATCTCTTTGCCGTCCGCAGTCATTCCCGTGATGCAAAGATCGGCAGTTCCGATCATAAAGTCCACGTGATTTGCCGAACAGTTTCCTCCGAGCGCATGCAGGGTTTCTTCGTCCAACGTTTCTCCGCCCACCATCGTATCGGGATAGCATTCGCCCAGCGCAAGATGGCAGGACGCATTTTCGTCAAACAGCGTTTCGAAAAACAAAATATTAAGATTCGAAATAGGAGAATCAAAGGGAATCAGCGCAACCTCGCCGAGTCGGCGAGAGCCTTCATCCGTATCTAACAGGCGGCGCAGTGCATGCTCGCCCACTTCCGCCCCATAGGAGCTTACGCGGCCATCGGAAAATTCCAACCAGAACTTGTCAATTTTCTCTCCCTGATAGGAAAGAGGCATCGAAGCGACCACCCTTCCCTCCGCAACGCGGCAGTCGGGCATGGTAAAGATCTCCTCGGTGGGAAGGTTCGGGAAATAGCTCACGCCCTCCGAGCAGGCTTCCGATCCGCCCTTCCAGATATGCCCCTTTGCAAGTCCCACGGTGAAATCCGTTCCGATGGAATTTTTGTAATGCAATTTCAAAAAATTCGCATCGTTCAACGCCTTTGCCCGTCGCTTGAGGTTTTCATCATGCGTCTGCCACTTTGCCACGATGTCATCGCTCTTGTCATCGGCATCGATCCGCACCGAGGTGCTAATCATCCCCCACAATGCATCGACCGCATCGTCCTCGCTTCGATCGGGAAAAACGGTTTTTGCCCATGCTTTTCCGGGATATGCCGCAACGCACCAGCGGATGCCACCTTGATCCATCACGCGGTAGAATTCCTTGAATGACGCCCGCGATGCCAACGTATTGGCGCGCAGTTTTTCGCTGGGAACCCCTGCGAACGCCTCCGGATCGTTGCCCACAAGACTGAGATAGCAACACTTTTGTCGCGCGTAATAATTCCGTGATTCCCCACGCCACTCCGGTAGCTTTTCAAACTCCGAAAGCGGCGCATTTTCAAAGCGAAGTCGGGAGAAAGCATCATCCGACCAGTTCATGATAACATCGCGCGCGCCGCATTCGAACGCTTCCCTTGCAATCATTCGCGCAAGCTCCGCCGCCTCGATCGGGGAATTCAGTATCACGTATTTCCCCTGCGTCACATGCATGCCAAGTCGCACAATCAGCCGCGCATATTTTTGCAAACTGTCTGTATCCATTTTTGTAACTTTATTCAATTCCATAGCTAACTTCCTTTTTATATCAAAGTGCGCGGCGACAGGCAGTGTCGCCGCGTCACATTATAATCTTAACATTTTTAATAATGCGCTCTCGTATATTCTGCGTGCCTTGATGAGATCGGTCTCGCGCATATACTCATTTTTCTGATGCTCCGTTTCGGGAGAATCGGGAAAAAGCGGACCAAATGCCACAATGTTCGGCATGGCGCGCGCATAGGTGCCGCCGCCCATGACAAAGGGCTCGGCATCATCACCCGTTTCCTCACGGTAAACCTGAGCCAAAGCGGTGATGAATGCGCCGTTTTTATCGGCATATACGGGTGCTTTATGCTCAGTTTGCACGCATTCCACGCCATACGGCTTGCAGGAACTTTTAACCGCTTCGGTTATAGTCTCCGCCTTGTAGGTCACGGGATAACGGATATCCAGCGTGATCACCACATCCTCGCCGCGCTCCTCGATCACGCCTAAATTCAGCGTCAGAGCGCCGCTTTCCTTGTCGGAGAAGCCGCATCCCGCAAGGCTGCCGTCGCACTTTTCGTCGAATTTCTCGCAGATGAATTTAGACAAATGGCAGGATTTTTTCTCCTCCACCTGCTTCATACAGGCAAGGATCGCATTCTCGCCCTTGTTTGGCGTACTGCCGTGGGCGGATTTTCCCATCGCCTCGAAAGCTTCGCCCTCAACCTCGCATTTGCAAAAATCGGGCACCACGTTGTGAACCGAGCCGCCTGCGATCTTGTCAATACCGGAGACGCCCTTCGGCATGGTCAGCTCAAGGATCAAAATGCCCTTCTCGCCGTATACTGCGGGGAACGTGGCATCAGGTGTGATGCCAAAGGAGGGAAGCTCCTCGTGGGCAACGTAATATTCCATGTCCTTCCACTCGCCCTTTTCCTCGGTCAGTCCGAAGATGATGCGGATGCGCCTTGTCAGAGGCTCTCCCGAATCGAGAAGCTTCTTCATGGCATAGATCGCCATGATCGCAGGACCTTTATCATCGCAGATACCGCGTCCGTAAAGGCGAACTTCGCCGTCAATTTCGACTTTTGTCAAAGCGAAGGCGGGATGATCCCATCCTTCGCCTGCCGGCACCACGTCCAAATGCGCCAGAATGCCGATCATTTCCTCACCCTCGCCAATTTCTGCCCAGCCGAGCAGATTGGCGCATTTTTTTGTGCGGAAACCGAATTTCTCGCAAAGTGCCAGCACATAATCCAAAGCCTTTGCGCAGTTTTCGCCGAAGGGCGCCTGTGCATCTCCGACCTCCGTCACGCTGGGAATTTCCATGAGACCTGCCAGAGATTGATAAAATTCGCTCATTGATATGACCATCGCGTTCACCGAAACGAACGCTTCCTTTCTGACCCTTCGGGGTGATTTTTGTAAAACGACGCCGATGCATAGCGTGAATTTTTCAAGCAAGCATTGTTCTAAATTTTATCGTCGCCCTTGGCGATCGAGCCGACGATCCTGCTCTCCTCATCAAAATCGAGAATGTTGGACAAAATGTAGTTGCTCACATACATTCCCTTGGGCGTGAACGCATAGCGATCCCCATCGTATTTCATAAAGCCGTTGTCAATATAAATTTGCAGGCGTCTGCCGTACAGCGCATCAAAATTCAGCCCAAACCGCTTTTCAAACGCCATGGCGGATATGCCGCTTGAAAGCCGAAGCTGCAGCATGATATACTCACCGATCCGTTCCGCCGGTGTGAGCGCATAAAGCTCGTCGACGGGCTGTGCGGATTGCAGACGGTCGCGGTCAATGGTCAGCCCATCCTCGTTAAGAAGGTTGCCCACCGAAAGATCCGCCTCCATTCCGTCGATATAGAGTCCCAGATCGCGGCGCATGGAGAACCGCGTATCCGCAAAATAACTGTGTGCGGCGCATCCAAGCCCCAGATATTCATCGCAGTTCCAATATTTCAGGTTGTGACGGCATTCGAATCCCGCTTTCGCGAAATTCGAGATCTCATATTGCCGATAATATTTTGCTTCCATATAGCGGATGCAGTCGAAATACATCTCCGCTTCCGTATCCTCATCGGGCAAGATCAGCGTATCGCGCTGTCTGGCGAAGGGCGTTCCCTCCTCGATCTTCAGCCCGTATATCGAAATATGCTCGGGATCCAGCGTGCTCACATAATTGAGCGATCTCGAAAAGCTTTCCGCCGTTTGCAGCGGAATGCCATACATTAAATCCACATTGATATTATCGAATCCTGCCTTGCGCGCCGACGCATAGCTCGCCTCAAAATCCGCTGTGGAATGAATGCGCGAAAGTGCGGAAAGTTCGCTCTCGTTCGCGCTCTGCAAACCAAGACTCAGACGGTTGACGCCCGCCCTTCGGTATTTCGACAAGGTGTTCAGACTGACCGTGGCGGGATTCGCCTCCATGGTGAATTCCGCATCGCGCTTCACATCAAAATGACGGTGAATGCCCTTGATGATCTCGAATATATTTTTGGCAGGCAATACGGTGGGTGTTCCGCCGCCGATGAAGATCGTGTCAATTTTATAGAAACGGCAGGCTGCGGCGTAATCCTCCATCTGCAGAAGGAGCGCATCGGTGTATCGCTGCATCAAATCGTCGCCCGCGCCTGACATGGAATAAAAATCACAGTATGCGCATTTAGAATGACAGAATGGGATGTGAATATACAGTCCCAGTGATTTTTTCTGCATATTATTATGACCATAACTTGCGTAGCAAGTCTTCCTTATTGGGATTTTGGGACTCGGTTTGCGAAGCAAAATTTGCCTGGGCCGAAAAAAACTGTCAGTTTTCGTCGCCCAGCTTGAGCACCGCCATAAATGCTTCGGGCGAAACCTCCACGCTTCCGAGCTGGCGCATCTTCTTTTTACCCTCTTTCTGCTTTTCAAGCAGTTTTTTCTTTCGGGTGATGTCACCGCCGTAGCACTTGGCAAGCACGTCCTTTCGCATCGCCTTGACGGTTTCGCGGGCGATGACCTTGCCGCCGATGGCTGCTTGGATCGGCACCTCAAAGAGCTGGCGCGGAATGTTTTCCTTCAGTTTTTCGCAAATGCGGCGCGCACGGGCATATGCCTTTTCCTCGTGTACAATGAAGGAGAGCGCGTCCACAATATCGCCGTTAAGGAGAATATCCAACTTGACAAGCTTCGATGGCACATATTCCGCAAGCTCGTAATCCAGCGACGCATAGCCCTTGGAACGGGATTTCAGCGCGTCAAAAAAGTCGTAAATGATCTCATTGAGCGGCAGATTGTAATGCAGCTCCGCACGGTCGGTGTCAATATAGGTCATATTGATAAATTCGCCGCGTCTGTCTTGGCAAAGCTCCATCAGACCGCCCACAAATTCCGGCGGCGTAATGATGCTTGCTTTTACCATCGGCTCGTGTGCAACGTCGATCTCATCGGGATTTGGATAATTCGACGGATTGTCGATACGCAATGTCTCACCGTTTTTGAGGTCGATGTGATAGATAACGCTGGGCGCGGTGGTGATGAGATCCAAATTGAATTCGCGCTCCAATCGCTCCTCGATGATCTCCATATGAAGAAGTCCGAGAAAACCGCATCGGAAGCCAAAGCCAAGCGCCGCCGAGGTTTCCGCCTCAAAGGTAAGCGCCGCATCGTTGAGCTGCAGCTTTTCCAACGCGTCCTTGAGATCACCGTATCTGGCACCGTCCGCGGGATAAATGCCCGCATATACCATCGGCTGTACCGCCTTGAATCCGGGGAGCGGCTCTGCGGCAGGATTATTTGCCAATGTGACCGTATCACCCACCTGCGTATCGCCCACGGATTTGATGGATGCGGTGAAATAGCCAACATCGCCGGCAGAAAGCACGGACCCGGACTTTAGACCAAATGGATCCAAATATCCCACATCCACCACGTCAAATTCCGCGCCTGTTGACATGAGTCGAATGCGATCGCCCGACTTGAGAGTGCCCTCGATGACGCGAATATTGACCACAACGCCGAGATAGCTGTCGTAATAGGAGTCAAAAATGAGGCATCGAAGCGGCGCATTTTCATCGCCGTCGGGACAGGGAATGTCGGAAATGATTTTATCTAACACTTGGTCGATATTGAGTCCCGCCTTGGCGGAAACCGCAGGGCAACCATCGGCAGGGATGCCGATAATGTCCTCAATTTCCCCTCTGACCTTCTCCACATCGGCGGAGGGCAGGTCAATTTTGTTGATGACGGGCACAATTTCCAAATTGTTTTCGATGGCGAGATAGGCATTTGCCAGCGTCTGAGCCTCCACGCCCTGCGTGGAATCCACGATCAGAAGTGCGCCCTCGCAAGCATTCAGCGAGCGGGACACCTCGTAGTTGAAGTCCACATGACCGGGAGTATCAATGAGATTGAGGGTGTAAAGCTCTCCGTCGGGAGCGGTATAATCGAGCTTGACAGCGCGCGCTTTAATGGTAATGCCGCGCTCACGCTCCAAATCCATATTGTCCAGCAGCTGTGCCTCCATATCGCGTGTCGCAACCGTGCGGGTATATTCGAGGATGCGGTCCGCGAGGGTGGATTTTCCGTGGTCAATATGTGCAATGATGGAAAAATTTCTGACTTTCTTTTGCTTTTCGGAAGGCATATATCAAGGTTCCTTTCTCGGAAAAATGGTAAGAAGCATATGCAAAAATGGGCTCTGTTTACCCGAAATAGGTGAGCGGATTGACACTGGAGCCGTCTTTATAGACGTTCAGATTGAGATGAGGCCCCGTCGTATAGCCGCTGGTGCCGACATTGGCGATAACCTGTCCGCGTTTCACCTTATCGCCCACCTTCACATAATAACGCGAAAGATGGGAATAGAAAGATGCGATGCCGCCGCCGTGATTGATGGTGATATAATATCCATCGGCATAATTATAGGAACATTCCACCACAGTGCCATCATTGACGGCAAAAATTTGCGTGCCATAGGGTGCAGGGATGTCGATGCCGTTGTGAAACTGCTGTTTGCCTGTTACAGGATGAATACGCCATCCCCACGGGCTGCTTATCTGTTGATAACTTTCGGGCAAAGGCCAGAGAAATTCTCCGCCGACATACCGATTATTGGACGTCGCCTGCAGTTCTTTCAGCTTTTCCGCACGGGCGGCGGCGTACTCCTCCTCGATCTTGATCAGTCGCTCCAAATCGGAGGTGGCGGTCGTGATGTCACTTTGTGCGGATGCGATCAGCTGATTTGCGGATTTTTGATCCCGTTCCAATTCGTAATGCCGTTGTTGCATAATCTGGCGCTGCTCGGTTGTGCGGATGCGGTCGTATTCGATGCTGTCACGCATCTCCTCCAACGCCGTAATGCCGTTTTTGTAGGAATCGAGAAGCGTGGTATCATAGGACAGAAGCTGCTCGAAGCGGTCGATATTGGAAAAGAAAGTTTTAAGACCGTCCGAATCCAACAAAACGGTGATAAAATCGCCGCTTCCATCCTCTCTTTTTTGGCGGATCCGCGTGCGAACCGTTTCGTATTTTTCCGCAAGCCGCGCTTCTTCCTTTGCGATGGCATCGTTCTTGTTTGCAATCTCCTTCTCATACCCTTCGATGAGCATGGAAAGCGCTTCGATTTCAAGTTCCAGGGAAAGTATTTTTTTGTCGATCGCCTGTTTGCTGGTCATTGCATCGGCATAAGAAGCCTTTGCAGCTTCCACCGCCGCCTCCGCCAATTCGCGATTGGAGGTTGCTTGCGCCAGCTTGTCCTCCAGAGCAGTCAAAGCAGAATCCTTGGCTGCCGCTTCCGCCGAAGGGATCATCAAAAGCAGCATGAAAACGATCAGAATCAATCGTAGTTTTTTCAAATCATCACCATATTTCGAGCATAATTATACTATTATATTATATCACGGAAGCGCGTCTTTGTCAAGTAAAATCCACCGGCTCCGCACGTCCGCATAGCAAAACATCAACACTTGCATATCCTGTGATAGGGAATCATTCGTGAAAGCCATTGTAATCCCTCTCTTCACGCTGAAAAATTCATTATAAATGGGAATAAAAACATATTTGCCGCTTCGCGGTGTCCCACCGCGATTTGCCGGCGCGAACCGCCAAAAATTTCGATATAAGGAAGCCTTCGCTTCGCGAAGGCAAGGTAATTTATATGAATCATTCAACACCGTCAATCATCGCTGCGGCAACTATCAGCAGTGCGGCATATCCCAAGCTGACCGGAAAGGTGGAATTTCGCAGGCTATCCGATGGTGTGCTGGTGACAGCTGACATTTGGGGACTGCCGCCAAGTCCCACCGATTTTTTCGCCCTTCACATCCATGAAGGCACCGATTGCGGCGGCGAAAAATATGCAGCATCAGGCGCACATTTCAACCCTGCAAAATTGCCCCATCCCCTGCATGCGGGCGATCTTCCGCCGCTTTTATCCTGTAACGGACACGCATATTTGTCCGTGCTGACCGACCGCTTTCATCTGGACGATGTAATCGGACGGACGGTGATCATCCATGACGGAACCGACGATTTCCGCTCACAGCCTTCCGGAGATGCGGGCACAAAAATCGCCTGCGGCATCATCCGCCCACTGCGATGATTTTGCCATAAAAAATCTCCCACTTAAATAAATGGGAGATTTTAGAAAAAATAAATTTTTCACACATTACGAATTATGGAAGCCTTCGCTCTCGCGAAGGCTATGTTTTATTCCTCCGATGCAATGCAAATTCGCACACCGCATTCCGCAAACTCGCCAAGGCGATCCGTCGGTGCATTTTCGTCGGTGATGAGCAGATCCAGCTTACCTATCTGGCAAAGAGAAAACGATGCATCTTTGCCAATCTTATCTGCGGGAAACAGCCCGATGCGCTGTTTGGATGCTTCCATCACCGCCGACCAGAAGGGGATCTTGTTGCCGTGGGAGATCGAAAGACCGAATTCTGCCGAAAGCCCATCCGTTGTCACAAACGCCTTATCAAAACGCATACGCTTGACTGTTTCCAACGCAAAACCGTCAAAACAACTTCCCTTCTCATCCATTTCGCCGCCGATCAGAATGGTTTTCACATCCCTCCGGTGACGCAGAACCTCCGCAACAGCCACGGAATTGACCACCGCATACAGCCCGTGATCCCGCGGCAAATGCTCTGCCACCAACGATCCGATGGGATCATCGGCGAGGAAGATCATCTCGTTTTTTTGAATCAGCGATGCCGCGCGCCTTGCGATCGCCGCATCGCGAGGTTTTGCCGTAGGTTCTTGGGTGCTTGTGCGCTTTGGCATGCCAATGGCAAGCTGTCCTACGGGAATGGCGCCGCCGTGAGTGCGCTTCAGCTGTCCCTTTTCTTCTAACAGCCGCAGATCCCGTTTTGCGGAATCGTAGCTGATGCCAAAGCGCGATATAATATCGGAGGTGGTAATACTTCCCCTCTCCGCAATGATGGCTAATATTTGCTGATGCCTTTCTTCGATGAACATCCTACGTCTCCTTTCGGGAATAAGTGGTAACATCATTATACCACAAAACCTCCCGATTGTCAACGCTTAATCCCTTTCATCAAAGACCGTTTCGATCAGACGGTTGCTTCCGCAGGGCGAATACTGCCACCGATCAATGTGCGTGCGCTCCGACAGCGAAGGCGTGGGCATAGATGCAATGCCGTGATAGGAATCCACGATGACCAACTTTATTTTCATTCGTTCGGGAAGGATGCTTTTGATGTAGACCGCCGCACATTGCCCCACGCTCACGTCACCACGATATTCCGCAAGTCCCGCCAAATTGGGCGTCAGCTCCACGAAAATTCCGTACATCTCCACCGAACGCACAATTCCCGTGACCGTCTGTCCTACGGAAAAGAGCGCGGCGTTCTCCTCCCAACTGCCAAGCAGCTCCTTTCTGGTCACATAGATCCTTGTGGGGATGCCATTCTCATCACGCTCCATATCGCGCACAATCACAGATAATTCCATGCCCACATGCAGGCGATCCGACGGGTGAGAAATGCGCGAAACGGAAATACAGTCGATGGAAAGCAGCGAAATGATCCCACAGCCGATGTCCACAAATGCGCCGAAATGCTCAAGATGCGTCACCTTTGCGAGAATGACATCGCCGGGGCGCAGCTTCGCTAAATACTGCGCGGCGCATTCCGCCTGCGCGGCAAGGCGTGAAAGGCGGATGATCGGTGCGCCGACCTTCGGACGCTCAATGGATAAAATTTTGAAGCAAACGGGCTTCCCCACGCGGGTGATAACCGCAATATCTTTAATGGGGCCAACGGAATACTGCACCTCATCCCTGTCCATCTGTGCAAGATAGCCGCCAAGCTCTATTTGCAGCGATTCTGCGCCATGTGCCTTCACAGCCACCCCCTCCAAAATCGCCCCTTCTTGCATGGCGCGCTCCATTGTATCCAAATCGGCAGTCCATGCCCGATTTTCAGCGGTATGTAGTCTTGTCCCCTCGGGACGATAATGATTGCCTGTTCTATTTTCCGACATAACGTAAACCTCCGTGATTTTTTGAAATTTTGTCACGCTACAATGTATGCACACGAACGGAGATTATGCCAATACATTTTTCAAAAAAACTTCAAAAATAACACAATGTTTACAAAATATCGCTTGCAAAAAGCGGATTTATCGTATATAATTATGATAGTCCGTTGACTGTATGTGGTATTTGCATACGCATATCAAACTTCACGGTTCAAGAAAAATTCAAAGAAGGAGGCCTTCTCATTTTGTGAAGGTTCGGTGATGACTATGAACAACAACTTACTCATTGCAATCGGCAGACAGTATGGAAGTGCAGGACGTTACATCGGTGAACAGCTGGCACAAAAGCTCGGGATCCCCCTTTACAATAACGAGCTGATCACCATGGCGGCAAAAAAGAGCGGCATGGCACATCATGTTCTCAATGCCGCAGACGAAACTGCGACCAACAGCCTTCTCTATACCCTTGCCATGGGAAGCTCCTTTTGGGGCGGAAATGCAGGGCTCGCCTTTGATATGCCCATCAATGACAAGCTGTTTGTCACCCAATCGGATATTATCAAGGAGCTGGCAAACGAAGGTCCCGCCGTGTTCATCGGACGCTGTGCGGACTATGTGCTGCACGATTATCCCAATCTTATTAAGCTGTTCATCCTTGCCCCGCTGGAATGGCGTGCCAATCACGTCTCCGAGCTGCACGATATGCCGTTTGACAAGGCAAAGGACTTGATCATCAAAACGGACAAACGCCGCGCAAATTACTACAACTATTACACGGGACAAAAATGGGGCAAAATGGAAAACTTCCACCTGTCCGTGGATTCCTCCCGTCTCGGCACCGATGAGACCGCCGAGATGCTCTACCGTTATGTGGAGCTTTTTAAGCAAACAAGCATAAAGGATTGATCATCGCCAAGGGCATGACATCAAAAAACGCAAGGCATTTTACTGCCTTGCGTTTTTTATATTCATCATGCATCAAGCGCCTTTAGATAGTCGATGCACCGTTTGACCTCTTCTAAGCCTGTGGGATCCAGCCCCTCGGATTCAACAACCATCAGCACGCCGTTTTTGTTTGCCCACGCACGGATATCCTTTATAATATTCTTGCCGGAGCCAACCGAAACGCCCTTTACACCATCGTTGACATGATCAAAATTCTTGCAATCATCCGCAGAGGGGATGCCGTCCTTGAGATGGATCACGCGGATCCTATCCTTGTGTGCTTCCAAATATGCAATGACATCCAAACCGGCGTTAAATGCCCACCATGTATCAACCTCAAGCTCGCAGGAGGTCTCGTCGAGGAGCTTCTTTTCAAAAACGATGCCGCAGCCGTTCGGGAAGAATTCGCGGGAATGGTTATGGTAGCCGAGGCGAATACCGTTTTCAGCCAGTTTTTTCTGTGCCGCGTTGAGAGTATCAATCACGCCCTGTGCCTTTTCGGGGGTGGACCAATCACAGCCGGGAACGATTAAATTCTCGCACCCGATGATCTTGTGATAACGGATGGTTTCGTCCAGCTTATCGGCAGCGATTGCCCCCATGCCGGTATGCGTACCGGAGCAAACGAGTCCGAACTCATCAAGCCAAAGCTTGATCTGCTCGGGCAGATAGTCGAAAAAGCCTGCAAATTCCACATATTTGTATCCCATTGCCGCAATTTTCTCCAAAGCCATTCGCATGGAGTCCTTGGTGATGTCTCGAAGCGAGTACATCTGAAGTCCGTATTCCGTTCTTGCCATGTTGAATACCGTGCCTTCGCAAAATGAAGGCTGCCTTTCTTTAGATAATAGGATGTTGACTGCGATCACACAATGCGGTTGAGTCCCGTGCCGTGCTTGACATAATTTTCAAGTGAAGCTTCAATAACGCTGAGCAGTCGCATTCTCGCCGCCTTGGATGCCCATGCAATATGCGGCGTAATGATGCAGTTTTTGGCTGTAAGAAGCGGATTTTCGGGAAGCGCAGGCTCCGCCGCCAGCACGTCAAGTGCCGCGCCGCCAAGCTTGCCCGTGTTGAGCGCATTTGCAACATCCGCTTCGTTCAAAACCGCACCTCGCGAGGTGTTGATAAGATACGCGCCGTCGCGCATTTTCGAAAGGAATTCCGCATTAACCATGCCGCGCGTCGCATCGGACAGCGGGCAATGGAGCGAAACGGTATCGCTTTCGGAAAGCAGCTTGTCAAGCGGCACAAATTTCACCGTGTCTGTATCCTCATGGGCGTGTGGCGTATGTGCAAGCACGCGCATACCCATGGCAGATGCCACCGCCGCAACGCGGCGACCGATGTTTCCGCATCCCACAAGACCTAAGGTCAGCCCTTCCAACTCCGCAAAGGGCACTTTGTGATAGGGATAGCCGGGCATTCCCGTCCATTTTCCGCCCTTTACGATGCCCTGCATGCCGTCCAGATCCGCATGCAAGAACAGCAGAAACTGAATGGTCAGCTGTGCCACCGATGCGGTGGAATATGCGGGAATGTTCACCACCTGCACGCCCCTTTGGCGGCAGGCTTCGATGTCGATCATATCAAAGCCCGTTCCGAGTGCGGACACCAGCTTGACCGTTGGACATTGATCTAAAAGCTCTGCCGTCACCTTTGCGCGATTGGTATAGACAACCTCTGCGCCCACGCACTTTTGTGCGCATTCGCTGTTTGGCGTTTGTTCGTAAACTTCCGCTTCACCGAAGCGACTAAAAAAATCCCAGCTTAAATCACCGGGGTTGACGGCAAAGCCGTCGAGAACAACGATTTTCATTTGATGCCTCCGATTTCATGTTACGTTTCATTATACCATAAAATTCCCGCATAATCAACCCCTACATTAAAATTCGCAAAGAACCGCAGCTTCGCATTTTTTCTCGGCTGTCATATACTGCAAATGAAGGCTCTCTGTGATGACAGTTTCAAGACCAAATCGAATGAGTGCTTTCAGCCCCCAATGAACAAAGGAGTCGATCTGATGAAACGTTTATCCGAACTGTCTGTGGGCGAGTCGGCATATATCGAGCGCATAGAGCCGTGTCCTCTCAAACAGCGTCTGCTGGAGCTTGGCTTTCTTGGGCAAGTGCGCTGTATCGCGCGGGCGCCGCTCGACGGCCCCACTGCCTATCTCATTCGCGGTGCTCTCATCGCCCTGCGAAAAAAGGATGCGGCATTCGTCCGCATTATATCCGAGCATCCATCCTCAGATGTACCGCTTCAATGAATACTTCAAGAACAATGAAAGTCGCCTTGGCAGGCAATCCCAACGTGGGAAAATCCTCGCTGTTCAATCGGCTGACGGGCATGAAACAGCATACGGGAAATTGGACGGGCAAAACCGTGGAATGCGCCGTGGGAAGCGCTCCCTGCGGCATGACCTTGATCGACCTGCCGGGTACCTATTCCCTGCACGCCCGCTCCGCCGAGGAGGAGGCGGCACGGGACTATATCCGTAGCGGCGATGCGGATGTAATCGTCGCCGTTCTCGATGCCTCCAATCCCGAGCGAGGGCTTCCGCTTGTTTTTCAAATCATGGAGCTGACCGATCATGTAGTCGTCTGTGTCAATCTCATGGACGAGGCAAAAAAGCGGAGCATTTTGCCGGACATCGCCGCCCTCGAAGAAGCGCTTGGCGTACCGGTCGCCGCCGTCAGCGCACGCACGGGTGAGGGGCTGGATACGCTTTATGAAAGCATCCATCAAACGATGGCACATCCCCCCACGCCAAAACGTCTGCGCTATCCACCCGAATTCGAACGAGAGTTAGTTCGCTTGGAAAATGCGGGCTTTCGGCGCGGAGACATCGTGAGCGATGCGATCCATATTCTTCCCGATGCATATGCATCGCTACTGCTCACCCGCCCCATCATAGCGGCGGAAGCCATCGCCTGCGATGCGGTGCAGGGGCAGGTCGGCTACGATCGCCGAGATCGGTTGCTCGATAAGGTGGTGACACATCGCGTTCTATCCATTCCGCTGATGCTTTTTATGCTTGGCGGTATATTTTTTCTGACCGTTGTGGGTTCCAATGCACCGTCTGCTGCACTTTCCATGCTGTTTTCGCATTTGGAGGCGTGGATTTCAGCATGGCTGTTGCCGCTTCCGCCCATGCTGCACAGCATGCTGGTTGAAGGCATTCTGCATACGGTGTTTTCGGTGGTCGCCGTCATGCTCCCGCCCATGGCAATCTTCTTTCCGCTTTTTACCTTGGCGGAAGATTTCGGTCTGCTTGGGCGCATTGCCTTCAATCTGGACGGCCCGCTTCGGCGATGCGGCGCTTGCGGAAAACAAGCACTCACCATGTGTATGTCGCTGGGTTGTACGTCGGTGGGAGTGATGGGCTGTCGCATCATCGACTCGCCGCGCGAGCGAAAGCTCGCCCTGCTCACCGCCTCATTTATGCCCTGCAACGGAAAATTTCCCATCCTCATTGCCCTGTGCGCGATGCTTGCAGGCAGCTTTGCTCCACTTGTGATGGTGGGACTTCTTCTGCTTGCGATTTTTGCGACCTTCGGTATATCGTGGCTTCTCTCTCATACCCTTCTTGGCGGCGAAGCCTCCGCATTTGCGCTGGAGCTGCCGCCCTATCGCAAGCCGCAGATCCTTACTGTTCTCGTTCGATCGCTCATTGACCGCACGCTCCATGTTTTGTGCCGCGCCGTCTGCGCCGCCGCCCCCGCAGGGCTTATCATATGGTTGCTCACAAATATTGCGGTCGGGGAAACGCCTCTGCTTATCCATGCGGCAGATGCGCTGGATCCGATCGGGCAATTTTTCGGATTAGACGGCGTTATTCTGCTGTCATTTGTGCTGGGATTTCCCGCCAATGAGCTGGTTCTGCCGCTCATGCTCGGCACCTACGCCACCATGGGCATTGCCCCCGCGTGGAGCACGCTCACCCTCGTCAATCTGATGCTCGCCGCCCTCTTTCGCATTCCCTGCGCCGCATCTCTGCTAACCATTCGCAAGGAAGCGGGCGGAAAAATGATGCTGGCGTCGGCGATCCTTCCAACCGTACTCGGTGCGGCGCTATGCCTTTTGATGCGAATGATATGGTTGCTCGGCAATCTATAACGACATCCCTCAAACCCTTCTGTTTTTGCGAAAACTATTGACTTATCGGGTAAAGTATTATAAAATATTCTTATCAGATTTTTCGCAAGGGAGGGATCGTCCATGAACGAGCAAAAGCTTCGCTTTGATGCATGCTGTCGCCGCGCGCTGACTTCAAAAGCACAGCAAAGCGGCATCGGCACGCTTGGCGAAAGAGTGCTTCATGCCGTGCTCAAGGATTTTTTCGAGCCCGACCGTTCCTGCCACGAGCGAAAGATCGGACGCTTTGTTGCCGATATTCAAAATGAAGACGGCATCATCGAAATTCAGACCCGCGCTTTCTCAAATCTGCGGCGCAAGCTGACCGCCTTTTCGGAGGAATATGCGGTGAATGTGGTTTATCCCATCGCTTCCGTCAAATATTTGACATGGGTGGATCCCGAAACGGGCGAGCTTTCGGATCGCCGCAAATCGCCAAAGCGCGGCAAACCGTGGGATTTTCTCTACGAATTATACGCTCTGCGCCCGCTCATGCCGCTTCACGGCGTCACGTTTACGCTGATTTTCTGTGAAATGGACGAATTTCGTCTGAAAAACGGCTGGAGTAAGGATAAAAAGCGCGGCGGTGCGCGATATGAGCGCATCCCAACTGCGTTTGACAGTCTGCTGCGGCTTGAAAAGCCCGAGGATTTTGCCGCGCTGTTGCCGCCGCTTCCCGAAACATTCACGGTGAAGGATTTTATGGTGGCGGCAAAAATGACACGCAATACCGCATCCAAAGCGGTGCAAACGCTTTGCACGCTCGGCGTCATCGAATCTTTTGATAAAAAAGGCAATGCCCGCATTTATCGAAGGATGCCATCACATCAAAAATAGAAACACCGCCGCAGGATCCTGCGGCGGTGAATTTTTCATTTACGCTTATTTGCGCAGCATTTCCTCGTAGGGGTCGATATCGTTTGCAAAAACGGGCTTGAGGCGGAAGGTGAAGGAGAATGCCTTTTCGTTCAACTGATATTTGGGAAGCAATGCAGGACCGCAGGAATTGGATCCCACGCCGCTCTGCTTATAATCAATGTTGAAAAAGGTCTCCTTTGCGGGAATCAGCTCATATTCATGGGCGGTATCTGTCAGCGTTTTTGCATCGTAATGGGAGACGTTGAAGGAGAAGTCATCGCCTGCCGCGCTTGCAAACAAGCCGTGACCTGCCACAGACCAAACCATTGCCCATTTGGTTCCAAAGTGGGCATAGCTTTCCTGGGGACGAACATACGGCTCATGCTCCTCCGTGACGGTGGCGGTGAAGTCTCCCATATGGGATGCCAAATGCTTATCTGCATAAGATTCCACAGGTCCATAGCCAAAGTAGCGCACATTTTCGGTAAGCGCGGGCATCACAAGCTCCAATCCAAAGCGAGGCAGGAAGGGCACGGATTCGTGCACCTGTACATCGTAGGAGAAACGGATCTCGCCGCTTGCGAAAATCGTGTACCGCACATCCGCTTTGAGGATCGGACGCGCAGTATAGCCGCCAAGAGAGATCTTTGCGGTAATGATCGCCTTTTGAGCATTCACGCTCTCAAGCTTCATTTCGTAGCAGTTGACCTCGGCATGATGGAAGCCGTGCTGCATCCACTGATTCTTGATATAGCGATCATTGTCCGTGGGTGCGCGCCAAACGGTCAGCTTTGCGGGCTTTGTGAGCAGCTCGGTGCCGTTGTGAACGATTCTGTCGAGCGTACCGTAGGACTTATCGAAACGGTAGAGCGTCTCATCCGCTTCCAACGTAATGTAGCGATCGCATTCCGAAACCGAAAGCTCTGCGGTGGCGGGAATAAAACTGCAGATGCAATCAATCTTCGGTACGGGAATATCCGCCTTCAGCTGTACAAAGCCTATCTCATGCCCAACCTTCGCCCACGGTGTGGTGCGATTCTGACGGAAGGAAAGATTTAGATAGCAGAAGCCTTCTTCGGGCAGGGTGTATTCCAAAGTGTATTCCTCATCGCTCTGCGGTTCTGCCGAAAGATTGCGGATGGTGCCGCCCGCAATCTCCTTTCCGTTATTTTCCAGCGACCAAACGAGATTGATATCGTCAATGCCGGTGAAGAAGCGGCGGTTTTTGATAGAAATTCTGCCCGCCTTCCAATCAACGGAAGCCGCATCCACGGGACAGAGGATCTGCTTTAATTCAAGAAGCCCCGTATGGGCGCGTCTGTCGGGATAAACCAGTCCATCCACGCAAAAGTTTCCGTCGTTGGGATAATCGTTAAAGTCGCCGCCGTAGGCGAACAGCTTCTCGCCCTTTTCGCCGCGGAGCTGCACCGAATGGTCGAGAAATTCCCAAACACAGCCGCCGAAAAATTCATCGTGCGCCCAAATGATGTCCCAATAATCCTTTAGATCGCCGGGGCCGTTGCCCATGGCGTGGCAGTATTCACAAAGATAAAGAGGGAGCGAATATTGTTCGTTCTTGCAGTATTCGTCGCACCATTCGGTGCTTGCGTACATACGGGATTCCATGTCCAGATATTCCGTCTGCTGAATGCCCTCCGTATAGCCAACGTGCGCGCCCTCGTAATGCACAAGACGGGAGTTGTCGCGGGATTTGATCCACTTTGCCATCGCCTTGTGATTGCGTCCGTAGCCCGATTCGTTGCCCAGCGACCAAAAGATGATGCAGGGATGATTCTTATCGCGCTCCACCATGCGCTCCGCACGGTCAAGGGCGGCATCCAGCCATTCTTCGCCATCGCAAAGGGTGTTTGAAAGCGGCTTGTTATATCCCACTCCAAAGGTCATACCGTGACCTTCAAAATCGGTTTCGTCGCAAACATACAAGCCAAGCTTGTCGCAAAGTGCCACAAATCGCGGATCGTTGGGATAATGAGAGGTGCGGACCATGTTCACATTGTTCGCCTTGAGGATGTAAAGATCGTTTTGCATATGATCCATGGGCGTGGCATGACCGAGCAGCGGATGGCTGTCATGGCGATTGACGCCCTTGCACTTGACCTTTTTGCCGTTGATATAGATGACCTTGTTTTTCACTTCGATGCGACGGAAGCCGATATCGAAGCGGAGGATCTCCTCCCCTGCCCAAAGATACAGCGAATAAAGATTCGGCTCCTCATCGCTCCAAAGCGCGGGCTTGTCTACGTTTACCGTAATCTTGCCGTTCGCAGCATTGCCCGATACAAGCACCTTGCCGCACAGATATTCAAGGGAGTAGGCGATCTCAAGATCGCCGTTCGTTTCGATCTCAACCGTCAGCTCACCCTTGGAAAGATCCTCGTTCAGCACAGGCTTTGCGAACACATCCACGATATGCACCGGATCGCGATAAAGCAAATACACCTCGCGGAAAATGCCCGATGCGCGCCACATGTCCTGATCCTCCATATAGGAGCCGTCGCACCATTTGAGCACCACCAGCTTCACGTTGTTTTTGCCTGCGGTGAGAAGCTCGGTAATGTCAATTTCGCTTGTCATATGAGAAACCTGGCTGTAGCCTGCAAACCGATTGTTGATATAGAGATAGAAGCAGGAATCCACGCCCTCAAAGTTGATATAGATGCGCTTTTTTTCAAGTACAGAAGCGGAAACGCTGAAGTCGCGGGAATAAAGTCCGCAAGGATTTTTTGCGGGTACATGTGGAGGATCCAAGGGATAGGGGTAGTTGAAGTTGGTATAGTTTGGCACATCATAGCCGCGTTCGGTCATCATCTGCCAATTCATCGGAACGGTCAGCTTTTCCCATACGGGCGAAAAATCGGGCGCGAGGAAATTTTCAAGCTCTGTCACGGATTCGTAGAATTTGAAATCCCAGTCACCGCAGAGATTTTTGAAAAATGCGCTTCTTGCGCGGGCTTCAAGCGCCGCGGTATCGCGCGTATGTGCCGGAACGAAATATGCGCGCGGTTTTTCGCAGTTCACATGAAGGATCTCGGTGGATTTGTGGTGATTTGGCAGTACAAACATATTTCCTCCAAAATTCAAAAGCTGTGCGGCGGCATCAGCCCCGCACACTCGGATCGTTCGAATAGGTCTTAGTCATTCCGTTTTTTCGGCAGCTCTTTCCGCCAGCTCAACCAGCGGATTCTTGCGATGCGGGCAGCCTGTGGGGCGATGGATGACCATTTCGGTGGGAGCAGCCCAGCGGACTGCATTAGTCAGTACCCTCTGCACATGGGGATTATAGAAGGATCGGCAATATTCGTGACCGGGCTGGAAGTAGAATACTTTTCCGATGCCGCGGTAGTAGGTTATACCGGAGCGGAAGACGTTGCCGCCCTCATACCAGCCGATGAAGATCAGCTCATCCGGCTGCGGCACGCGGAAAGGCTCGCCGTACATTTCTTCCGTTTCGATCTCAAAATATTCGGGAATGCCCGCGGCGATGGGATGCTGCGGCAGAACATTCCACATCAGTTCGCGCTGATCATCCCCCCACGAAAGCTGGCCGGAGGTTCCAACGATGTTGCGAAAAGGCTTGCTCATGTGGGAGGAATGCATCGCGATAAAGCCCATGCCCTCATTCCAAACGCGGTTTTTTACCTTTTCGGCAAGTGCGTCCGACACGTCGGCATGCGATTGGTGTCCCCACCACAAAAGGACATCGGTATCGTTCAGGAGGACATCCGGCAGACCGTTGTCGGGATCGTCCAGCGTCACTGCGCGAATTTCCATATCGTCGTTCACTTCAAGAAAGCGTTTGATGCAATTGTGAATGCCATCGGGATAGATTTCCCGTACAAGGGGATCGCTCTTTTCATGGCGGCCCTCGTTCCAAATCGTCACCTTGATCTTAGCCATGTAAAATCTCCTATGTCATCATTCAGTAAAAATTTTACACCCTTATTATCGCATATTTACAGAAGAATGTCAATCTGTTTTGAAAAACTTTCCGCGAATTCTTCGAATTTGCTTCTGCCTATTGCATCCACGCCAAAATTATGGTATAATATAAAAAATAGTGGGAATTTTTTCTTTGGAGATGATACATTTGCGAAAACAGCATCGCTACCTTAAAAACTTCACAGGTCGATTGATCATCACCGCGCTGTTCGCTGCACTGCAGATCCTTGCATTTATTTTTATGACCGTCGCGCTGAGCAGCTATGCAATTCCCATTCAGCTTTTCATGACCGTTGTCAGCGCCCTTGCGGTCCTTTTCATCATTAACACAGACAAAAATCCCGCGTACAAGCTGCTTTGGTCGTGCCTGATCTTGGCATTTCCCATCTTCGGCGGACTCATGTATCTTGCCGCCAAGCTGCAATCCTCCACGTATTTATTCAAAAAGCGCGCCGCGCAAGCCGACAAGATCGTCCGCCCCTATGCGGTGCAAGATCCCGCAGTTACCGACGCCATGCGTGCAGAAAGCCGCACAAAGGCAAATCATGCATCCTATCTCGCGCAAAAGGCGTTCTGCCCCGTTTACCAAAATACCGCGGTAAGCTACTTTCCTTCCGGCGAAGCCTTCTACGAGCGCGTGAAATCAGAGATCGCCGCCGCAAAAAAGTTTATTTTTCTTGAATATTTCATCATTCAAGAGGGCGTGATGTGGGATTCCATCCTCAAGCTGCTCATCGCCAAGGTAAAGGAGGGCGTCGATGTGCGCCTCATCTGGGACGGCATGGGCTGTATGTCCACTCTGCCAAAAGATTATGTTCGGATTTTGGAGGAGCTGGGCATCAAGGCGATGGTTTTCAATCCCTTCATCCCCGTTGCCACAGTCATTCAAAACAATCGCAACCACCGTAAGATCTTGGTTATCGACGGAAGGATTGCATTCACGGGCGGCGTGAATCTGGCGGATGAATATATCAATGTCATCGACCGATTCGGTCATTGGAAGGATGACGCCGTTATGCTGCAAGGCGAAGCGGTACGCAGCTTCACGCTGATGTTCCTCGGGCATTGGTACATGGCAAAGCCTGCGGATCCCAATCCCGCAATTTTTCTGCCCCATTTGCCCTGCCCCGACGCTCAGGGATATGTGCAGCCCTACGCGGATACACCGCTGGACGGCGAATGTGTGGGCGAACTTGTTTACTTCAATCTCATCAATAAGGCGAAGGACTACATTTATATCATGACGCCCTATCTGGTGCCCGACAACGAGCTTTTGACCGCCCTCTGCTTCGCCGCAAAATCCGGCATTGACGTTCGCATCATTACGCCGGGTATTCCGGATAAATGGTATGTTTATCAGGTCACACGCTCGTTCTACGGACAGCTTTTGGATTCGGGCGTAAAGATCTACGAATACACCCCCGGATTCGTCCATTCGAAGATGGTCATCGCCGATGATACCATCGGTGTCTGCGGCTCGGTCAATTTCGACTACCGAAGCCTCTATCTGCATTTTGAATGCGCCACACTCATTTACGATAACCCCGCCGTACTCGATATGAAGCGCGATTTTCTTGAAACACTCGCCGTCTCGACGGAGATCACACCCGAAAGCTACCGAACCATCCGCGGCAGACATGAGCTTGTCATGGGACTGCTCAAACTGTTTGCACCGTTGCTGTAAAAAATAAAATGGATAAATACAAAAAACTACTCTCAAACACCGCCATTCTCGGCGTCGGGACCTTCGGCTCCAAGCTGCTGGTGTTTCTGCTCATGCCGCTTTATACGGCATATCTGTCCGTCACCGAATATTCCACGGCGGACATCATCACCCAAAGTGCCAATCTGCTCATGCCTCTGCTTTCGCTGGGCATTGTGGATGCCGCGTTCCGATTCACCCTTGACAAGCATCTTGACAGACGAAAGGTGCTTGCCACAGGCATCGCGGTTATTTTGGCAGGCTTTGCCGTCGCCATGGCGTTTTATCCGCTGCTTGCGAAAATCGATTATTTCAACGGCTATATGTGGCTGATCCTGCTGTATGCTTTTTCTGCAAATATCCATTCCCTGCTCGCACAATATGTACGCGCGCGCGGCATGACCGCACTGTTTGCACTTCAGGGCATTATCGCCACCGCCATAACCATTGCGCTGAATGTGCTTTTTCTTGTTGGCATGGGCATCGGCGTGCTCGGCTATGTTCTCAGCGTAGTGCTGGCGGACAGCGTGCTTTCGGTGGTTTTACTTATCATCATCCGCGCTGATTTGAAGAATCTGCACCGCTTCCTTGACAAAGAAATTGCAGGTGATATGCTGCGCTTCAGCGTACCGCTCATTCCCACCACCGTTTTTTGGTGGATCACCAATGTTTCTGACCGCTACATGGTCAAGGGCTTCATCGGCGACGAAACAAACGGTCTGTATGCCGCCGCCTTCAAAATTCCAACTATGCTCATTTTGCTGTCGGGCATCTTTATCGAAGCTTGGCAGTTTTCCGCCGTCACCGACCGCGATGCGGCTTCAAAAAAACAGCACGAGGAGTTTTTCGGCAAGGTTTTTGATAGCTTTCAAGGCATGCTGTTCATCTCCGCCGCCATGCTGATCGCCTTTTCCAAGGTGGCGTCTGTCATCCTATTTGCGGACAGCTATTATGCCGCGTGGCAGTATATGCCGCTTTTGATCGTTGCCACGGTTTATTCCAGCCTTGTAACCTTTTTGGGCAGTGTTTATCTGGTTGACAAAAAAAGCGTGCATTCCTTTCTCACCGCCGCCATCGGCGCAGTTGTCAACGTTGCCCTCAACTTGCTGCTGATCCCCACATCGCTCGGTGCCAACGGCGCGGCGCTTGCCACCTTCCTCAGCTATTTCGTCGTGTACATTCTGCGCGCGATCAGCACACGAAAGATGATCCGTTTTCATCAGCACACCTTCAAAGTGGCGGCAAATACCGTTATTCTTGCCTTACAGACGGTGTTCATGGTGGCAGAGCTACCGCTTTGGATCCCCGTACAGATCCTTGCCGCCCTCGCAATTTTTGCGATCAATGCAAGGCCCATCCTCGGCGGTATCCTTCGCATTCTTCGCCGCAGATAAAAGATGGCTTTTTGTCGACCGCTATTATTTTTCAGACCGCACTTGACAAACGCATCTGTTTGTGATATGATAATATCCGATCCGCAGTCGCATCCCATGCTCCGGTAGCTCAGTTGTATAGAGCGGTCGCCTCCTAAGCGACAGGTCGATGGTTAGAGTCCATTCCGGGGTGCCAAATAGCCGAAGTTCCTTGATTATCAAGGGCTTTCGGCTTTTTTGATGCTTTCGGTTATTCTGCGGCTAATTTGAGCGAACCGCGTCCCTTGCCAACGCATGCGATTGTTAATTCTATTTTAATTTATTCTCCCGACTCTTGACAATCCATCGGAACTATGTTATAAATGATATAAATTGACATAAGAAAGGGGCTTTCGATTGGCGAAGGCTATGTAAGCAAAAATGAAACTGTCTTTTACAACGCTGGGATGCCCGTCCTGGTCATTTGAACATTTGGTGGAAGAAGCCGAGAAGATGGGCTTCAGCGGCATTGAAATTCGCGGTGTGAACGGAGAAATGCGTGCCGAGAAAATCAAGGAATTTTTCCCCGAAAATGCTGAAGCGACAAAGCAGTTTGTTCAGGCACATCATCTGGAGATCATCGGGTTTGGTACCTCTGCAATGTTCCACACCGAAGAAACTGCTGCCAAAGGAATTGATGAATGCAAAAAAGCAATTGATGTCTGTGTGACAATGGGAATTCCCGCCATCCGCCTTTTCGGCGATTCGCTCCCCGACAAGACCAAGGTTCAAGAAACCGTAGAGCTTGTTTGCAAGTCTCTTGTTGAAGTGTGCGATTATGCAGAAAAATGCGGCATTGACGTGCTGTTTGAGATCCACGGCGAATTCAATACGGTGGAACCCGTCAGCGCTGTCATCGAAGCCTGCAAGGGATACAAATGCTTTGGTATTCTGTGGGATATCGAGCACAGCGATCGCTCATATGCGGACAGCTGGCGCACATTCTACGATGTCATCCGTCCCTATGTGAAGCACACCCATATCAAGGATCACGTCCGCAACGAAGACGGAACGGTTACGCTCTGCATGATTGGCGAGGGTGATATTCCGATCAAGGATATCGTTGAAACATTAAAAGCGGACCATTACGAGGGATATTACTCGCTCGAATGGGAAAAGAAGTGGAAATCCTGGCTCCCTGAGCCGGAAGTCGCTTTCCCCGCCTATGTTGATTTTATGAAAAAGCTTGACGTCTAAAAATTTTTAAGGAAAACCTACTTTTGCAGGTCAGGGTAAGAAAAATGAACTTGAATGTAAATCCTACAAACGATATCGTTTTCGCCTTTTTTGCGGCAAAAAGATATTGGAGCGACGATACGGTGCTTGAAAATGCCTACAAGGATCTCGTAAGCGCGCTTCCGTTCCCCGCAAACAACACCGTTCTGGTAACGGACGGCGAAACTGCCCTTCCGCAAGGAAAGTGCTTGGTAGCAGTTCCCATGAGCGGAGCGGTGCAAAAGAACATCCTCGCGGCATCGGAAAAATTTGATCACGCTATCCTCTATGCCGCATACATAAAAGGCAACGCCTCGGATGCGGTTACGACCGAAATGTGCCGCTGCAATGCCGCACCGACGGTTATGGACTGCTGGGGCGTGCTGAAAAGAACCCATCCACACGCAGAGCTGGCATTGAATGCACGATCCCTTGCAAAGGCCGTTCAACTGATTTCCGCTTATTCCGCTATTCGCAGTGCAAAGCTTTTGCAGATCGGTGTCACGGAGCCATGGGTCATCAGCAACAGCAGCAAGCTCAGCACCTACGAAGAACGCTTTGGACTCACCATTGAGCATGTGGAGCAAGCAGAGCTGGCGGAAATGTATCAAAGCTGTTCGGATGAAGACGCAAGCTTCTATTTGAAGCATTTTCGCGATGCGGCGATCGCCATCCGCGAGCCCAGCGAAACAGATCTGCTGAATGCTTGCCGCATGGCATGCGCGCTGATGAAGCTTCTCAAAAAGTACAATGCCGATGGCGTGGCTATGGCATGCTTCAATTTGCTTGAACTTGGAACCACCTCCTGCCTTGGTGTCAGCTATGTCAACGAATGCACGGACATGGTGGCGGCTTGTGAGTGCGACATGGACAGTGCCATCACAATGCTTTTCATGAAAAAGCTGACAAACACAAAGCTTTGGATGGCAAATCCAGGACTGCAGCCGGATGGGACGGTCAATTTCTCCCACTGCACCGCACCGATTTGCATCCGTGAGGAAGAGACACTTCCCTTCACACTACGCAATCATCACGAAAGCGGAATCGGCGCCGCACTTCAGGTGGAAATCCCCGTGGGCGAAACTGTGACGGCTTGCCGTATTTCGGACGAAGCAAGATCGATCACCGTTCACCGTGCTGTTACCATAGAAGGCCCCTATGAGCCTGTCTGCAGAACGCAGGCACACATTCGTTTTGACGATCCCGAGCATTATTTGCAAACGGCGCTCGGCTGTCATCAGATCTTTGCCTTCGAGGACATTGCAGATCAACTGAAAAAGCTGGCAAAAATGTTCGGACTTCAGCTTTTATAAAATATTCTAACATCAAAATAAACATCAAAATAAACGGCGGAAGACTGCGATACCGTAAATCGCGATCTTCCGCCGTTTGATCATTCTATTGAAATGACGTACTTTTGATACCATTTGCAGGCTTCATCCACACGCTTTTTCAGCGGCATGCCTGCGCCGGAAAGCACCACCAATCTGCCGAGCTTATCCTTCGGCACCGATGCGCTATAAGGTTCCAACGAAACCACATTGCCAACGCAATCCGCCAAGAAAACGCCCTCGCTTGTCTGAATAAACCCTTTTGTGCGATAGGTGACATCCGAAAACATTTCGATGAATTTTTGCAAATCATAGGAGGGAATGGACGCCGAAAGCGTGATCATCAGCTTGCGATGTGTCAGATCCGCCGTCAGCGGCATATCTGCCGACGGGAACTCGCCCGCCTGCTTCAAAGCATCAAAAATGCCTTCGTCAATGCCACCGAATGCGGTTTTGATGATGGGCATATTCGGTCGTTGATCCTGTATGAGTGAAATGGTTTGCGCTAGCTGCACATCGTCGGCGCGGTCCGTTTTGTTGACCACAGCCACGTCAGAGGATGCAAGCTGCTTGACACAAGCGATCGCCGTATTGTACAGCTTCGGGAAACGTATGGGATCCACAAGGCACACCGCCCCTTGATAATCAATATGGGGGAACCGGTCTGTCTGAAGGAACAGCTTCCGTACACCGGTCGGATCGGAAAGACCGGAGGCTTCTACCAAAATCACATCCGCATTGACTTCTGCAGATTCCCGCAGAACCTTTTCAAATTGATCCAAGCGGCAGGAACAAAACACCGAACCGCCGGAGATCTCACTCAAACACGCCTGAAATTCAGACAGAAGGACGCCATCGACGCCCTCCTGTCCAAATTCATTGACAATAAGTTGTATCCTTTGATTTGCAAACAAGCGAATAAAATTCTTTAGAAACGTGGTTTTCCCTGCACCGAGGAAGCCCGTGATCAAATACAACTTACTCATAATCACCGATTATGCGTTCTTTTTGCAGGCTTCGATCGCCTCGCGAAGTGCCTGTTCCAGCTCTTCCTTGGTCGGGATGATGGAACGGTATTTCAGCTCACCGTTGATGTACATGGAGGGCAGATTCGGCACGCCCATTTTTACGCAGCGGGCAATGTTCTCTTTGTAGATAAACTTGTACTCAACAATGTCGACCGCATCTCCGAACATTTCAGACATCTGATTTGCCGCACCCATCATGTAGCCGCAAGCAGCACACTGTGCGGAGTCCAGGGTGAATACCTCAATAAGCGGCTTCTTCAGATTCGCGTAATCAGGAACCACAACGCCAGAAGTATCCACTTCCTCTGCTTGATAATTCTTGACCATTTCTCGAACGGCATCCGTTTCCAATGCCGCCTGTGCCACGCCGATGCAGTTTTCAATCGGAACATCGAAGGGCATATCGCAACCGGGAGCCAAAATGAAGTTCTTTTTATCGGCAACGGAATCGAGCAGATCGACCGCAAACTTCATATTATCCTGCTGATTTCCAAGCAGCATAATGGAGGTCAGCGGAATGTTACCGCCAATAACTACGTTGTACTTATCGGTAATTTCCTTTGCAGCAAGCAGGTTGACGTTTTCATCCACCGAAATGGAATCCGGATCGGTCTTGCACATTGCCTCAATGTTACGGGTCGCATCGCCGCATACAAAGAAGGAAGAATATGCGCCCTTATCGCGGATATACTTGAAGATCTCGGAGTAGGGCTCGCTCATGAACTGCTCAAAATGGCTGGTGGAGATCTGGGAGATCAGCGGGTCTACAATCGCGATGACATCCATACCTGCTTCCAGATAATAATCCGTCATCTTGAGGCAAACGCGCTTGCAGAATGCAAACAGCTCTGCGGTCTCATCCTCGAAATCATACATATCCGTAAACAGATTGTTACCGCGAAGATGGGATGCCAGGGTGAACGGTCCGCAAATCAAACCGTACAGAGCGGTGGTATCACCGACCGCCTTTTTGATACGGCTCATAACATCAAGAACGAAGGGAATACGTCCGGACTGCTTGGTAGGAATTTTGCAGTCACAGGGAATTGCCGGCGGCTCCTCATCGCTTCCGTCCAGCGGATGGCTGGAAACAGACGGCGGGCAGTCCTTTGCCCATGTCAGTCCGCATCCAAGGCACTCTGCTTCGATCTGCAAGTCAAAAATAACCGGCTGGCCGTCCGGCTTGTAAAGACGGTTGACTTCCATCAGGGATTCAAACGCCTTGTCAGCATCGGTCAGCATCTCGATCGCATCATATCCCTTGAGCTTTCCGGCATGAACGCCTGCAAAGGGCACCCAGGGTGCGCGATCCAGCGGTTCGTGCTTCAGAGCGCGAAATATCAGTTCTTTCATGTTTTTTGCCTCCTGTTGTTGGTTAAGCAGTAGTATTTTTGAAAAACAGTTACAACTGTTTATCTGAATCGAAATAGAAAGGCTTTACATGATATTCCGTACAAAGCCATCTTTTCCGTATTCTATTATATCATAAGGGTCAGGGATTGTCAACACAATTTTGAGGAAATGTGTATTGACAAAAAGCAATATTTGTGTTAAAATGAAATGAATGGTTTTGTCATAAACGATCACAAAAAAGCCTTGCTTTTAAGACAGGTCATAAACGGATGATCCCTTCAAAAAGGCAAGAAAGCTTGCCTTTTACAATCATCGGCGCTTTTCTGCGCCGCCCACAATAAACAGAAAGGAAGACTTGCTTTGCAAGTCATGGTCATACGCATGAATTCCATAAAAAACACTTACCTTTCGGTCTATGAAAAAAGCATGCCCGACACGCTAAGCTACACGCAAAAGACTGAAATCGTTCGGATGGCAGGCTACGACGGCATCGAGATCAGCATAGATGAAACAGATGCCCGTCTCGCACGCATTCTCGACGGCGAGACCAAAGCAAAGATCATGGAAGAAATCAAGCATGCGGCTGTTCCGGTACGCACCATGTGTCTTTCCGGTCAGAGAAAATATCCCTTTGGCAGCCGAGATGCGCTCATCCGTGAAAAGAGCATGGAGATCATCAAGCGCGCTGTTGATTTTTCCTGCGAGGCAGGCATCCGCGTGATTCAGATCCCCGGCTACGACGTATATTACGAGGAGAGCGGAGCGGATACCGCCGCAATGTTCCTCGAGGGGCTTCAAAAAGCCGTTCGCTACGCCTCTGCAAATGGTGTCATTCTGGCATTTGAAACGATGGAAAATGACTTCATGAACACCACCGCAAAAGCTATGAAGTATGTCGATCTGATCAAATCCCCCTATCTTCAGGTTTATCCCGATCTCGGAAATATCCGCAACGGAACCGATCATTACATTGAGGATCTTCAGAGCGGTGTTGGACATATCGCCGCCGTGCACCTCAAAGACACCACGGAAGGGGTTTTCAGAAATCTTCTGTTAGGGGAAGGCAGAGTCGATTTTGTCGGCTGCTTAAAGGAGCTGATGTCTCAGGGCATCGGCATGTTCAACTGCGAGATCTGGTATGACGGAAAATCCGATCCCTGCGAATTTATTAAAAAGAACCGACTCTTTGTTGAGACTTGTTTTGACAAGGCGGAAAGGAGCTGACTTTCATGGAAAAATATCTTCTCGGAATCGACAACGGAGGCACCGTCTGCAAGGCGGCTGTCTTCGATCTGAAGGGCGATCAGATCATCAAAAAGAGCATCCAGATCCCGCTTACGGTAAACGCCGGCGGCAAAACTGAGCGCGACATGGATGAGATCATTCGCTGCAATCTGGCTTTGATCAAGCAGATCACCTCCGAATTTGACGGCAAGATCGCCGCTGTCGGTCTTTCGGGGCACGGCAAGGGCTTGTATCTTTTGGACAAGAACGACAAGCCGCTTGGCAACGGCATCGGCTCCACCGACAGCCGCGCTTTGGAGCTGGAGCTGGAGCTGAAACGCAACGGCATCGCCGAAAAGGCATACGAAATGACCTTCCAAAAGGTTATGGCGTGTCAGCCCGTTTGTCTGCTGAAATGGTTGAAGGACAATGAGCGGGATACCTATGACAGGATCGGCAGTGTGATGTCGGTCAAGGATCTGGTCGGCTTTGCTTTGACGGGTGAGAAATTCGCCGAGAAAACCGATATGTCGGGCACCAATCTGGTCAACCTAACAACGGGAGAATACGATCCCGCGCTGACCGATCTCTTTGGCATCAGCGAAATGTACGATTGCCTGCTTCCCATGAAGGGCTCCTGCGAGATCCGGGGCTATATCACAGAAGAAGCGGCGGCTTTGACCGGTCTGGATGTGGGAACTCCCGTATCGGGCGGCATGTTTGACATTGATGCCTGTGCATTGGCTGCGGGAGCCGTCGAAGCCGGTGATCTTTGCATGATTGCGGGAACCTGGAGCATCAACGAATATATCGCAAAAGCGCCCGTTGTGGGTCGCGTTTCCATGAATTCCCTCTACTGCGTTGACGGTTTATATCTGGCAGAGGAAAGCAGCCCTGCTTCCGCCGGAAATCTCGAGTGGGTCAGAGGCATTTTGAAGGACTACAGCTATAAGGAGTTGGATGCACTCGTGGAAAGCATTGCGGCAGAGGACAACCCCGTGTACTTCCTCCCCTTCCTCTTTGCATCCAATCTGGATCCCTATGCCAAGGCTTGTCTGATCGGTCTTGACAGCAGTCATACCGATGCCAATGTTTTAAGAGCTGTGTTTGAAGGCATCGTATTTTCCGGATACACGCACCTTGAACGACTGCTCGACAGCTGTGAAAAGCGTCCCGAAAAGGTTCTGCTTGCCGGTGGCGTTGTGAATTCCCGCGTTTGGACGCAAATGTTTGCCGATGTGTGCAATATCCCCCTGGCAACAACCGAAAACACCGAGCTTGGTGCGAAGGGCGCTGCCATGTCAGCGGGTATCGCTTGCGGTCTCTATGCCGATGCGAAGGAAGCCGCTTCCGTTTGTGTCCGCCACGGTGAAACGATCCTTCCCAATCCCGCAGCCGCAAAGCTGTACCAAGAAAAGTATCAGACTTACAGAAAGATCGAAGCTGCCCTTGCCCCCGTTTGGAAGGACGTTCGCGGCATAAAGTAATATCACTTATGTAATCAGTTTACTGTAGAAAGGAATTTTCAAATGTTAGAAAAACTCAAAAAAGAAGTGTGCGACGCCAACCTCGCCCTCGTTGAACACAAGGTTGTCATCTTTACCTGGGGTAATGTAAGTGCCATCGACAAGGAAACCGGTCTTGTAGTCATTAAGCCCAGCGGCGTTGACTATTCGGTCATGAAGCCCGAGGATATGGTCGTTGTTGATCTGAACGGAACGGTTGTTGAAGGGAACCTGAAGCCCTCCACCGACCTTCCCACCCATCTGGAGCTTTACAAGGCGTTCCCCGACATCGGCGGTGTGGTACATACCCACAGCATCAACGCGACCGCTTGGGCGCAGGCAGGCAAAGGCATTCCCTTCTACGGCACGACACATGCCGATTATTTCCACGGTGAAATCCCTTGCACAAGAAGCCTGACCAATGACGAAATTGCAGGCGAGTATGAGAAGAACACCGGTCTTGTCATCATCGAGCGCATCGGAAACGAAGCACCGCTTACACTTCCCGGTGCTCTTGTAAAATCGCACGGTGTATTCTCCTGGGGCAAGGATGCCGACAACGCGGTTCATAACGCCGTTGTTATGGAGGCTGTTGCCGAAATGGCACTGAAAACGCAGCTCATCAATCCGAGTGTTACCGTTGCTTCCGAGTCCCTTCTCAACAAGCACTATTTGAGAAAGCACGGCAAGAACGCTTACTACGGTCAAAACTAATCGGAAACAAAGCTTCCCCTTTTAGAGATATCCCAATTCGACAAAGTGTTCCTTTTGGGAAAATAATAAAAAAAGGACAGCCTCATCATACGCATCCAAAAAGTTTATCTGCCTTTTGGGTGCGTATGATTCATTTTTCCCAAGCGCGATTGCTGTAAACTTTTTATGAATTTTTCAAAGTCCTCTTGACATTGCCGTCTTAATGTGCTAAAATTTTACCATCAAAATTAAATAGCAAAGGCTATGACGAAGAATGTTCGGGGCAAAGGTGTTTCAGAGAGTCGGTGGTTGGTGTGAACCGATACAAAAAGAGTCCCGTTTCTCTCACTTCCAAGCTGTGATCCTGAAGCCAAGCGGTGTGTAGGGTGATCCGTGCATGCTACGTTAGTGCATAGAAGTTATATGACTTCGAAGAGGTGGCGGAATTTATATCCGCAATTTGAGTGGTACCGCGAGTGTAATTTAACACCCGTCTCAAAGCGAGTTAAAGGCTTTGAGGCGGTTTTTGTTTTGTCTCAAAGCAACAAATTCGGCAAATTATTAGAAAGGCGGAACAAAAGCATATCTCTCTTGACAAAGTATTCTCGGCACAGGCGGTGCTAAAAAACATCATTCGTGCAACAAAGCTCGTCAGAGCCTATGGTTTGGCTTCCGAATGCGAGCTATATCTAAAGCCCGAAAATCAACAGATCACAGGCTCCTTTAAGGTGCGAGGCTCGGCATATAAAATTGCCATGCTGACCGACGAAGAAAAGGAAAAAGGTGTTATCGCCTGCTCTGCGGGAAATCACGCACAGTGCGGTTGCCCTTGCCGCAACCAAAAACTGCATCAAATCTCTGATCTGTCTGCCCGATACCGCCCCCATCTCCGAGGTGGAGGCGACCAAGGGCCACGGCGCAGAGTATGCCTCGTGGAAGGCTGTTATGAGGATGCTTACAACAAAGCATTGGAGCTGTGCGACGAAAAAGGCAATACGGAAAGCGTCAACGGATGCTTCCTCAGAATTGATATGGAAACAAGAAATTATGATCACGTCAATCTCATCACACAGTCTCTGCTTGATGCGGGCTTCAAGATCGTGTGAATTTGAAAGGAGTTACTATTATGAGCAACAAAGTTCAGACAAACAAGGCACCTTCGGCAATCGGCCCTTACTCACAGGCAGTGGTTGTAGGTAATCTCATCTTTACCTCCGGACAAATTCCGCTAAACCCCGAAACAGGACTTATTGAGGGCAAAACCATTACCGAGCAGGCACACAGAGTCTGCATGAATCTGGAAGCGGTGCTTTCCGCGGCAGGCGGTTCGCTTAAGAGCGCTGTGAAGACCGTATGCTATCTTTCAAGCATGGCGGATTTCGTCGCTTTCAATGAAGTTTACGCACAGTATTTCACCGAGAAGCCCGCACGCTCCTGCGTTGCTGTCAAGGCACTTCCCAAGGGCGTTCTCGTTGAGGTCGAGGTTATAGCCGGAATTTAACTTTTACGGAGGATTTTTTTATGAAATACCGTTTTATGAGATACCCGCAAGGGAAGAGCAAGGCTGTCACATTCAGCTATGACGACGGATCCAGATCAGACCTTCGCCTTGCCGGAATATTTGAAAAATACGGATATAAAGCAACCTTTAATCTTAACACAAAAATGTGGCTTTCCGAAAACGAAAGGAATATTTCTATTTCGGAGGCTAAATCGCTTCTCGCGGCAGGCCATGAGATAGCAAATCACGGTGCGTTTCATAAGGCTCTCGGCATCAGTGACCGAATCGCCGGTATAAAAGATGTTCTTGACGGCA
>JAZTWJ010000023.1:0-18181 GCA_045635785.1 Candidatus Flemingiibacterium sp. | reverse complement strand
GACGTCTTCGCCCTGAGCGTTGGTCAGGAACTCACCCATCATCTTCTTCTCGCCGGTAGCGGGGTCACGGGTAAATGCAACACCGGTGCCGCAATCGTCACCCATGTTGCCGAATGCCATCATCTGTACGTTGACAGCGGTACCCCAGGAGTAGGGGATGTCGTTGTCGCGGCGGTATACGTTTGCGCGGGGGTTATCCCAAGAACGGAATACTGCCTTAACAGCGCCGATGAGCTGTTCCTTGGGATCGGAGGGGAAGTCCGCACCGATCTTTGCCTTGTACTCAGCCTTGAACTGATTTGCAAGCTCCTTGAGGTCGTCTGCAGTCAGATCAACGTCCAGGGTAACGCCCTTTTCTTCCTTCATCTTGTCGATGAGCTCTTCGAAGTACTTTTTGCCGACTTCCATAACGACGTCGGAGTACATCTGGATGAAACGGCGATAGCAGTCATATGCCCAACGAGCATTGCCGGACTTTGCAGCCATAACCTCAACAACTTCCTCGTTCAGACCGAGGTTGAGGATGGTGTCCATCATGCCGGGCATGGAAGCGCGTGCGCCGGAGCGAACAGATACGAGAAGGGGATTTTCAAGGTCGCCGAACTTCTTGCCGGTAACTTCTTCCATCTTCTCGATGTAAGCGTAAATTTCGGCCATGATATCGTCGTTGATCTTTTTGCCGTCCTCATAATATTGGGTGCAGGCTTCGGTGGTGATGGTGAAGCCCTGGGGTACGGGAAGACCGATGTTGGTCATCTCGGCAAGGTTTGCGCCCTTACCGCCGAGAAGCTCACGCATGGAAGCGTTGCCTTCGGTAAAAAGGTAACAATACTTTTTGCTCATGGGTTTTGAACCTCCGTATATAATAAAAAATTGGTTGACAAAAGGGTATTGACGGGAGTTTCCTTCCGCACCCATTATTATATCACATATGAAAGGAAATTTCCATAGGTTTTGCAAAATTTTTTCATTTTCTCGCAATCATTTAACATTTTGCCCCAAAGGCGGGTATTTTTGGGGCAAAATAGATAATATAAAATAGAGAATATATTGAAAAAAGGCTTGCAAATCATGCGGATCTGTGGTATAATAATCCATGTTAGACGGGGAAGCATGCGGCTTTCCTGTCGATTTGTGCTTTTTATAGGATCCATATCGGAAAGGAATCATCATGGGAGACATCTTTGATTTGTTTAAGAAAATCGAAAAAAAGACGGAGACATCCTCTGCGCCCATCTCGCACCTTGTGGTGGGGCTTGGAAATCCGGGCAATGAATATCTGACCACCCGCCACAATGCGGGGTTTATGACCGTTGAATACATCGCGCAGAAATACGGCGCTAAAATCGACCGTTCGCGCTTTAAGTCGCTGACGGGTGAGGCGATCGTCGGCGGTCATCGCGTGCTACTCATGAAGCCGCAGACCTACATGAATCTTTCCGGCGAAGCGGTGGTGGAGGCGATGAATTTTTATAAGCTTTCCATTGAAAACGTGCTGGTTTTCTGCGATGATATCAATCTTGCGCCAGGCAAAATCCGCCTTCGCCGTAAGGGAAGTGACGGCGGTCAAAGGGGACTCCGTAGTATCATTACGCTGACGGGAAGCGACAATTTTCCGCGTGTTCGCATGGGCGTTGGTGCAAAGCCCCACCCCGATTATGATCTCGCCGATTGGGTGCTGGGACAGATACAGGGCGAGGATCGGGAAGCCTTTTTTGCGGCGATGGGAAAGGCGGCGGATGCACTTCCGACCATCCTTGACGGAAATATCGACAAGGCGATGAATTTGTTGAACTGAAGCATTGACAGATTCCGAATTTGGAGAGAGTATGAACGAAAAAATCAGCATTATTTCCGAATCCATTCTCATGGAAAAGGAGTTTGAGCAGATCGTGAAGGCGATCGGCGGCAGAGCGCATGAGAAGGTGCATCCCATACAGATCAGCGGTCTTTCCGATGGTGCCAGAGCGGTATTTTATGCCGCGCTCATCCGCCGCGTTCGGGAAAAATGGGGACTGCCTGCGCTTATGCTGACAGCGGATGAAAAGGATGGCTTGCGGCTGTTCAATGCGCTGTCCGAGCTTGGTCTCAAGCCCCTTTCCTATCCACTGCGCGACTTTGTTTTCCACAACATCACCGCATCCCGCGAATATGAGCATGAACGACTTAAGGCACTGTCGGCATTTTCCGCCTTCGCAGAGGGCGGCACAAGCGCCTACGACTGCGTGATCGCCACACCCGATGCGGCGATGCAGTACACCATGCCCATGGATGTTCTGCGTGCATCCACGATCTTCATCGACACAAATACGCGCATTGAACTGTCCGATCTGACAGCGCGGCTGGAGGCTGCGGGATTTGTGCGCTCCGATCTTGTGGATGGAATCGGGCAGTATGCGGTAAGAGGCGGAATCGTTGACATTTTTTCGCCGCATGCGGAGTATCCCGTGCGTATCGAGTTGTTTGACGACGAGATCGATCAGATGGGATATTTCGACATCATAACACAGCGGAGAATTGAAAATATCCGCGAATTTACCGTCACGCCCGCCCGCGAAATCATTGCAAGTGAAGAAGCGCGCACCGCCATTGCGAAGGCGGCAAGCGCACAGCTCAAAAAAGCACCCGAGGATCGGGTGAGAGCAGAGCTTGAGGGAGAGATCGAAGCGGTGAAGGGCGGCACCGAACTGCATTTCATTGACAAATATATTTCGCTGGTGTATGAGCGAAAATCCACTCTTGCCGATTATGTGTCCGAGGCGGCAAAGGCAAGCGCGCTCGGCGCGCCCATCGTTTTTGTGCAGGGAGAGATCGCCTGCGAGGAGCGCATGAAGGCGTTCGATTTCCACATCACAAGCGAGATGGAATCTCTGCTGGAAAAGGGTGAGATCGCTGCGCGGTATGCGGATTATGCCCGTCATATGGATTATTACGAGGCATTCCTAAATCGCACGGGCGCACTGCTTTGCGATACTTTTGCCACCAATAAATCGGGGCGAAGATTGTCGGGCATGTTTGCATTCCGAACCAAGCAGACCGTTTCCTATGCGGACAATTTCGATTTGCTGCACGAGGATCTGCGCGACTATGCGGAATCAAAGTTCCGCACGGTGGTGCTCTGCGAAAATGAGACCACGGCGAAAAATACCGCATCCGCGCTGTCGGATGGCGGCATTCAGGCGATCGTCGCCACCGACGAAAATGCCTACGGCATTTTGACCTTGCCCGAGGGCGTGACGCTGGTGATGAGTGGCTTTAATCTTTCGGGATTTGAGCTGACGGCGACAAAATTTGCGGTTTTGTCCATGTATCAGAACCCCAACAGCTATTCGCGAACCATCCTTTCGCACGGTAGAAAGGCGAAGCATTCGCGTTCCTCACAGGAGAAGATTTTAAGCTATAACGATCTGTCCGTCGGAGATTTTGTGGTGCATGTGAATCACGGTATCGGCATGTATCAGGGCATCGAACAGCTGAGCGTTGTGGGTGTGACAAAGGACTATATCAAAATCAAATATGCGGGCACCGATATGCTGTATCTGCCCACCGATCAGCTGGATATGGTGTCAAAATATATCGGCGCCCATACCGAAAGTGGCGGCGTAAAGCTCTCAAGGCTCGGCGGCGCCGATTGGCAGAAAGCCAAGGCAAAAGCCAAGCTGGCGGCAAAAAGCATGGCGAAGGAGCTTATCAAGCTATATGCCGAGCGCCAAAGACGCGAGGGCTTTGCCTTTGTAAAGGACGATGATTTCCAAAGGGAATTTGAGGCGGCGTTTGAATATGAGGGGACCGACGGTCAGCTTCAATCCATTGGGGAAATCAAGGCGGACATGGAATCCAAAACGCCCATGGACCGTCTGCTTTGCGGCGATGTGGGATTCGGCAAAACCGAGGTCGCCATGCGCGCCGCATTCAAGGCGGTGATGTCCGGCAAGCAGGTGGCGGTGCTGGTACCGACTACCATTCTCGCCATGCAACACTACCAATCCTTCCTCTCCCGTATGCGAGGATTTCCCGTTTCCATTGATATGATTTCCCGCTTCCGCACACCAAAGCAGCAGCAGGAAACGATCCGCCGTCTGCGCCGTGGGGATGTGGATATCATCATAGGCACCCATCGTCTTGTATCGAAAGATGTGGTTTTCAAGGATCTCGGGCTGGTTATCATCGACGAGGAGCAGCGATTTGGCGTGGCGCACAAGGAAAAACTAAAGCAGATTGCAGGCAATGTGGATGTTTTGACGCTCACCGCAACCCCCATACCGCGCACGCTTAATATGGCGATGAGCGGCATTCGCGATATGTCCGTGCTGGATGAAGCTCCGGGCGATCGCTTTCCCGTGCAGACCTTTGTCATGGAATACGACGAGATGATTTTGGCGGAAGCGATTAAGAAGGAGCTTCGCCGAGGCGGTCAGGTCTTTTTCCTGCATAATTCGGTGGAGGACATCGACGCGGTAGCATTGCGCGTGCAAAATGCCGTTCCCGATGCGCGTATTGCCGTTGCTCACGGGCAAATGGATAAGGAACTCCTCTCCGACATCTGGGGCGGTATGGTCAATGGCGAAATTGACATTCTCGTCAGCACGACTATCATCGAATCGGGCATTGATGTGCCCAATGCGAACACGCTTATCATCGACCACGCCGACAGATTGGGACTGTCACAGCTTCATCAGATCCGCGGACGCGTGGGGCGATCCAGCCGCCGCGCGTATGCGTATTTCACCTATCCGCCGCGTCTGAATTTGACGGAGGTGGCGCAAAAGCGCCTTTCTGCCATGCGTGAATACACCGAATTCGGCTCAGGCTTCAAAATTGCGCTTCGTGACCTTGAAATTCGCGGCGCAGGCAATCTTCTCGGTGCGGAGCAGCACGGGCAGCTCGATACGGTGGGCTACGATCTGTATGTCAAGATCCTGAACGAGGCGGTGCTGGAAGAAAAGGGCGAGGCTCCCAAGCCGAAATTTGAGTCCAAGCTTGATATTTCGCTGGACGCCTATCTGCCCGAAAGCTATATCAGATCCGAGTCGCAGCGTATGGATATTTACAAGAAAATCGCCCACATTGAAAATGCCGAGGATTTGGACGATTTGGCGGATGAGCTAATGGACCGCTTCGGCGAAATACCAAAGCCCGCCGATACGCTCATGTATGTCTCGCTGGCAAGGGCACTCTGCTCGCAGGCGCGCATCCCGAAAATCGTGCATAAGGGGCAGACAATCTCGATTCTGCCTGAACAAATGGATCCAATGCGTTGGGCGAAGGCGGCATCCGAATGCGGCGTTGCGCTCACATTCCAAATGGCAGGGCACGGGGCGGTGCATTACAAGATCAAAGGCTCGCGCCCCCTCTACGATATTTGCGAGGTGCTGAAACAGTATCTTGCGGAGTAGATCGCAAGCAAAAAGAAAACCGACGGAAAAATCCGTCGGTTTTTGTATTGATCCGTGAAGAATGGGGAAATCCCAAATCCTTTAAGTGTTTGGTTATCTTGCGATTCTGCCGGTGCCGTCGCCGCCGATCAGCTTTTCAACTTCGTCTACGGAAACGAGGTTGAAGTCGCCGTTGATGGTGTGCTTGAGGCAGGATGCACCTACTGCAAATTCAAGAGCAGCCTTTGCATCGTTCTTGGTAGCCAGACCGTAAATGAGGCCGCCTGCAAAGGAGTCGCCGCCGCCTACGCGGTCAACGATGTCGGTGATGTCATAAATGCGGCTACGGTAGAATTCCTTGCCGTCATTGATGCATGCAGACCAAACGTTGCGGTTTGCGGATTTGGATTCACGCAGGGTGATCGCAACGACCTTTACGTTGGGGTAGGTGGTCAGAACCTGATTGGTGATGTCCTTGTAGCACTCGAGGTCGATCTCGCCGAGCTCGGGCTTGTTCTTGGAGGAGATGCCAAGTGCCTTCTGGCAGTCTTCTTCGTTAGCGATAACAACGTCGATGTACTTGGTCAGTTCAGGCATAACTTCATCTGCGCGCTTGCCGTAGTTCCACAGCTTTGCACGGTAGTTGAGGTCGATGGAGGTGGTTACGCCAAGCTCCTTTGCTACCTTCAGTGCGCGGATCGCTTCTTCGGCGATGGATGCGCTGACTGCGGGAGTGATACCCGTTACATGGAACCACTTTGCGTCTGCGAGGATATCATTCCAGTTGAAGTCACCTTCCTTGATGTTTGCAAAGGAGGAGAAGTCGCGGTCGTATACAACCTTGGAAGGACGCTGAACGGCGCCGGTTTCCAGGTAGTAAATGCCCATGCGGCCCTTGGTCTTTTGAATATCAGAGGTGTCTACGCCATATTTGCGAAGCTCGCGCTCGCAAGCAACGCCGATATCGTTTGCCGGAAGTGCGGTGACAAACTTTGCGTCGAGGCCGTAGTTCGAGAGGGAAACGGCAACGTTGGCTTCACCGCCGCCGAAGGTTGCTTCGAGGGTGGGAGACTGGAAAAATCTCTCATAGCCGGGGGATTTCAGGCGAAGCATGATTTCGCCGAAGGATACAAACTTGTTTTTCATGATGATTCTCCTTTTTATCTTGATTGGCAATTGCCAAAAATTTCGCAATTCAATTATAGCATATTTTTTTTAGGATTGCAAGGGTTTGGTCAAAAATATTCGACCAATATTTGCGTTTTATGAAGATTTGCGTGTATGCATCTTTCAAATGCAAAAGAAAGTCAGGAAGATCCTGACTTTCTCTGTTTGGTTCGATTGAATTTGTTTAATAGTAGAAGTTCGGTGTCGCAGTAGCCACGGGATAGCTTGCAATTACCGCGTTGTTCATAACAATGGTGTCCGCATAGCCCGACACAAGCTCCTGCAGCTTTGTCATACCGATGGTTGAGCTGATGTTTGCGAACATATAGGGCACGTATTCCTGATCCTCATATTTCTTGGGCTGAAGCTCGTAGCGCTTGATGATTGCTACGCCGTCTTCGCTCTCCAGCGTCTTCGTTTCGCCCACCTTCAGCTCTTGGACTGCCGCCATGATGTCAGGTCTTATATAGGTACTCGCCATAGTGAAATAATAGCCGTCCGTAAACGTTTGCATGCCTATATCCATGGAATGCTCAAGTACCAGCTTGTCGAAGTCTTCACCCGCCGCAATGTCTGCTTCCAACTGCTTTGCAAAGGCTTTCTTTTCGGTGGTTTCGCTTGCCGTCAGCTCGCGTGTTTTGTAAGCGCCCGTCTCCTCATCCAAGATCAGCTCGCCGTTTGCATCGAGCTCGTAGTCATACTTCGTGGAGATATAAATATACTTGGTGCGGTAGTAGTTTTCGTTATAATATTTATCGATCTCTTCCGCCGTTGCCTTTTCCGTGCCGTTTTCGCCGTAGAGATATTCCTGCACCTTGCTGACCTTTAAGTCGATCTCATTGATCTCGCGCAGAATTTCCGCATTGATGCCAAACGCAGACAGCGCGGAATTGAGCGCCGCCTTGCTGCCCGTCTGCTGCACCAGCTTGTTGATACGCTCATCAAGGGTGTTTTCTTCCTCGGCGGTAATGGTCAGACCGTAGGTGCTGAACAGCTCGTTGCAGACTGCCTTGACCATCAGCTCGGATACGCACATTGCGCTGACGTAATCGTCATAGGTAATGCCCTCGGTGAGCTCTGTTGTCCAAATTTGGGGATAATCCTGGGTTCCTCCCGTCACTTGATACAGGAACACCGCCTTGTAGGTGCTCATCCAATAGCTGAGCATGTTTGCGGTAAGCTCCGTGGAACCGAAGCTGATTGCTGTGGGCGACTTGGCGCCGCATCCTGCAAAGGCAAGCACAAGCATGAGCATTGCCAGCAAAAGTGCTAAAATTTTACTTACTCTTTTCACAACACTGTCTCCTTTTGGGATAATAATCTCTTTTCATTATACCACACTCCGTCCGATTTGTCCATAGCTATGCAAAAATTTACATTTTGTTTCACTCTTTCCGAAAATATGCAAAAACAGATGGGAATAATCATTGAAAAACGGCTTGATTTTTTGCAATTTTGTACCATAGAAATCAATAAATGTTCACAAATTTCTATTGATTTATTTTCTAAAACAGGATATAATAATAGCGACAGGATATTCCTGCATCAATGATGATACGGAGGTATTTTGGATATGAATTTGAAGGGCACAAAGACCGAAGCAAACCTCGCCGCTGCTTTTGCGGGCGAATCCCAAGCGAGAAATAAGTACACCTATTATGCTTCCAAGGCGAAGAAGGACGGCTACGAGCAGATCGCCGCGCTGTTCCTCGAAACCGCGGAAAATGAAAAAGAGCATGCAAAGCTCTGGTTCAAGCTGCTGCACGGCGGCATTCCGGATACGGCTGCCAATCTGCTTGATGCCGCAGAGGGCGAAAATTACGAGTGGACGGATATGTACGCGCAAATGGCAGAGGATGCACGCGCCGAAGGCTTTGATGCAATCGCTAAGCTGTTTGAGGGCGTAGCTGCCATCGAAAAGACGCACGAGGAGCGTTATCGCAAGCTGCTTGCCAACGTGGAGGGCGGTCTGGTATTCAGCCGCGACGGCGACAAGATCTGGGAATGCGGCAACTGCGGTCATATCCATATCGGTAAGGATGCGCCTCAGGTCTGCCCTGTTTGCGCACATCCGCAGGCATACTTCAAGATCAAGGCTGAAAATTATTGATAGATAGCTGAAATCCCCCGTCTTCGGACGGGGGATTTTTATGCGGTTTTATCCGATGATCTCCCGAATCTGCCGCTCGACCTCCTTCACCTCCGCAAGCAGTGCGTTGGCGGAAAGGCGGATGGCGCCGTTTCCGAGGATGATGAGCTGTTCCTGCCCATCCGATGTGGCGACGCGCACGCGGTTGTTTTTTGAAAGCTCGTGGGAGACCTTTTCGATGTAGGTATCCGCCGTCTCCGCTTCCTTGGTATAAACCACGCTCAAACCGCCGTGCTTTTCCAGCTCGCGCGTATTGCCCTTGACCTTGTAGGCATCGAACACGAGAATGATCTCGCATTGTTTGCAACCCTGAAAATTGCACAAGCGGGTGATCAGAGCTTCTCTTGCCAGATCGAGGCTGTTTTGTGCCATCGCGCGAAGCTCGTCCCATGCAAAAATGATGTTATAGCCGTCCACCAACAGATATTCCTTGCCCATATAGGCGCGCGGTGCGCGCACAATTCGTTGAGGAACCGCGTGCTTCACCTTCGGGGCATCGTTGTATACGCGGCGGCGGATGGGACCGTAGGTGCGCTCAAAGATCGCCATCAATTCCTCATCGTTGGCGACCGTGCCGAGGAATCGCTTCACCCGTTCGGTGGAAGCGTCCTCGTCCTCGTCAAGATCTACGCCGCTGTCTATATGCGCGTGGAGGGGAACCTCATTCCATTTGACCACAAAGCCTGCGCCGTGGGAACAGAAGACCGAATCGGCGGTATTTTCCGTATCGCGCTCCGCATCGTAACCGATGCTCTCGATGACGCGCTCTGCATCGGCGCAGGGCTCATAGCCGCGCATGGTGCAAAGCAGTTGCCCTTTTCCGCCGGAATATGCGACCAGATCACGATGATAGCTTCGCATAGTGCAGACGGGCGCGCTGCCTGTGAGGATGGAAGTGGTGCCGTCGCCGTCCGGTGCTTCAAAGTGACCGCCCATCTGCGTAATGTCGCTCATGGCGCGGCCCACGCATTCGGTGGGAAGCGTGAGCTTGAAATCGTACCACGGCTCGAGAAGAACGGATTTTGCGCTCATCAAGCCCTGCCTGAGAGCGCGCCATGTGGCTTGGCGGAAGTCGCCGCCCTCAGTATGCTTGGCATGGGCGCGCCCCGCGATCAGCGTGATCTTCATATCGGTGATGGGTGAGCCTGTCAGCACACCGAGATGCTGTTTTTCGTGAAGATGTGTCAGCACCAGACGTTGCCAGTTGGTATCTAGCTGATTTTCGCCAAGATCCACCCCAAAGCGCAGTCCCGCGCCCCGTTCCAACGGCTCCAAAAGAAGCTGAACCTCCGCATAATGCCTTAACGGTTCAAAATGACCGATGCCCACCGCAGCCGATTCGATGGTTTCGCGATAGGAGATGCTTCCTTCGCCAAAGCGAACGGTCATACCGAAGCGTTCCGCGAGAATGCGTGAGAGCACCTCAAGCTGAACCTCGCCCATGATACCGAAGAAGATCTCACCCGTGCGCGCATTGTGGGAAATGTGCAGCGCAGGCTCTTCCTCCTCCAGCTTTCGCAGCTTTTGCATCGCCGTATGTACGTCGATGCCATCAAATTCCGCCTGATAGGTCAGTACCGGCTCCAGATGTGCCGCGCCGGCATCAAGCTCAAAGCCAAGTCCTTCACCGGGATAGGCGGATTCGATGCCGCAGAGTGCGCAGACCGTGCCTGCGGAGACCTCGTTTACCGCTTTGAATTTTTCACCCGAATAGATGCGGATCTGATTGATCTTTTCCGACCACGGGGTGCCGTCCGGCTTGATTCCGTTTAATATATCCTTGACGCGCAGACTACCGCCCGTGACCTTCAGATGCACGAGGCGATCGGATTTGTCCTGCGTGATCTTATATACCTTCGCGCCGAATTCCTTCGGATGGACGGGCATTTTCATGTAGGAGGCGATGCCGTCAAGCAGCATATTTACGCCGTCCCCCTTGATGGCGGAGCCGAAATAGCATGGGAAAAGCCGCCGTTCTGCCACGGCGGTGCGAATATCCTCGTCCTTGAAAGGCTCACCTGCAAGAAAGCTGTCCATCAGACGCTCGTCGGTCATGGCGACCGCCTCCGCAAAGGATTCGGTCAGCGCGGTTGCCATATGGATGCAGCCATCGGACAGAGTACCGCGAAGAGACTCCATCAGATCGGCAGAGGTGAGGGCGGATATGTCCATTTTATTGACGAAAAGGAAGGTGGGGATGTTGTAATGCGCGAGCAAACGCCAAAGCGTTTCGGTATGGCTCTGTACGCCGTCCGTTCCCGAAACCACCAGCACGGCACAGTCAATGACACGGAGCGTTCGCTCGGTCTCCGGCGAAAAATCCACATGTCCCGGGGTGCCGAGCAGGGTGAATTCAATGTCACCGCGTGTGAAAACGGCTTGACTTGAAAAGATGGTGATGCCCCGATCGCGTTCGATGGCATTGGTATCGAGAAAGGAGTTGCCGGCATCCACCCGACCTTGTCGTTTGAGCACGCCGTTTTTATATAGGATGCTTTCGGACAGCGTGGTCTTGCCCGAATCGACGTGCGCGATAATGCCGATTGTGAGATGATTCATGCGTTCTCCAAAAAAAGATAAATATATCATTATTATACAACATTCCGCCGAAAAAATCAACCCCGCGGACAGATTTCCCCGCGTTTTTTCACTTCTTTGCCCGATTGCCTCTATCCACTCCCTTCGCATCCCAAAACATGCACATTTCAGCAAGATTAACAGGATTCAACAAAATGCGACAAATTCTTCAAAACTTATTGACAATTTGACAAAAATATGCTAACATATAGTTAATCAATTTATGGAGGTAAACGGTCATGTTTACAAGCTTAAAGCGTTATTTTGCGCTTTTGACTCTCGTCATGGTTGTCATGGCGGTATTCTGTTTCGCGGTCGCTGCGGAAGGCGATGTAGCCGACGTCCCTGTTGTCGACGGCGAAGAAATCGTTGTGGATGCTGAAGTTGTCATGGCTCCCGCAGAAGCTACGGAAGAAGAATCCGATAACGGCCCCTACTATGCCACGATTCTTGCACTGCTTCCCCCCGGTATTGCAATCGGCCTTGCGCTGATCACCAAAGAGGTTTACTCCTCTCTGTTCATCGGCATCCTTGCGGGCGGTTTGCTTGCCACCGGTTTCTCGCCGCTCGGCACGATCGATGCGATCGTCAATGACGGTCTCATCGGCGCGGCTTCCGATACCGCAGGTATCTTTATTTTCCTTGTTCAGCTGGGCATTCTGGTTGCGCTCATCAATAAGACAGGCGCAGCCGCTGCTTTCGGCAAATGGGCGAAAGACCATGTCAAGACTCGCATCGGCGCACAGCTTGCGACCTTTGCACTGGGCGTGCTTATCTTTATTGATGACTACTTCAACTGCCTCACCGTAGGCTCTGTTATGCTCCCCGTAACCGATTCCCACAAGATCTCCAGAGCAAAGCTGGCATTCATCATTGATGCTACCGCGGCTCCGATCTGCATGATCGCACCCATTTCTTCTTGGGCAGCGGCAGTTTCGGAATATGCTGAGGGAACCGCTTACTCCGGCCTTGAACTGTTTGTTCGTGCGATCCCCTTCAACTATTATTCGCTGATGACACTGCTGTTCGTTGTTCTTACCATCGTGCTGAAGATCGACTTCGGTCCCATGGCTGTGCATGAGCGCAACGCGCTCGAAAAGGGCGATCTGTTCACCACCGGCGAATCCACCAACCACGCATCGGAAGAGCTTGAAGTCAACGAAAAAGGTAAGGTTATCGACCTGATCCTCCCTGTTGTTGTGCTCATTCTCATCTGCGTATTTGCACTCGTTTATGTGGGCGGTATACTTGACGGCGTTGACTTTATCACCGCATTCGGTGACACCGATGCCACCGTCGGTCTGCCTTGGGGCGGTCTGATCGCATTGGTTCTCACGGTGATCTACCTTGTTTGCCGCCGCGTTGTTTCCTTCAAAGATGCAATGAGCTGCATTCCGAAGGGCTTCAATGCCATGGTTCCCGCGATCCTCATTCTCACCTTCGCAACCGCACTCAAGAACATGACATCCCTGCTTGGTGCAGCGGAATACATCGACGGTCTGATGAAGAGCGCAGCCGCAGGTCTCTCCCTGTTCCTGCCCGCAGTTATCTTCATCGTTGCATGCTTCCTCGCATTTGCAACGGGAACCTCTTGGGGTACCTTCGGTATTCTCATTCCGATCGTTGTTGAAATTTTCGATCCCACCAGCGCGCTCTTTTTCATCGGCATCTCCGCATGTCTGGCAGGCGCGGTCTGCGGCGACCACTGCTCGCCCATTTCGGATACGACCATCATGTCCTCCGCGGGTGCACAGTGTGAGCACATCAACCACGTTTCCACACAGATTCCCTACGCGATTACCATTGCGGTTTGCTCGTTCGTTGCATACTTGGTAGCAGGTCTCACCCAGAACGGCTGGATCGGTCTGATTGCTGCAGTCGTTGTCACCGTCGGTGCGATGTTCGTTGCAAAGAAAATCTTTCCTAAGCTCCAGAAGTAATGATAATTGCCCATCGGGCATATGAATCGGCGCCTGTGGCATCTATGATATGCTCACAGGCGTCTTCCTTTATCGTCTCTCGAAAGGAACCATCATGCAAAAAGATATTCAAGCATACAAATTCAAATTGGAATTGCACGCGCATACCTCGCCTGTGTCCGCATGCAGCAGGCTTTCACCCTCCGAGGTGATTGCACGTTTGCACGAACAGGGCTATCATGGGGTGGTCATCGCCAATCATTTCCTACGCGGCGGTAAATTCATGCAGGCGGATGATCCCGTCGCTGCTTATCTTGAGGATTATTGCATCGCCAAGGAGGCGGGCGAGGCGCTCGGCATGAAGGTGTATCTCGGCGCGGAATACCGCTTTGATGAAAATGTGAACGATTATTTGGTGTATGGCGCAAGCGAGGCTCTGCTTCGTGAGACGGTGGGGCGCTTTGATATGACCTTTAACCGTTTTTATGAGGAATATCACAACGAACATCTGCTCATTCTTCAGGCTCATCCTTTCCGCAAGGGCATGGTGCCTGCGGATCCTGCCCACCTTGACGGCATCGAAGCCTTCAATATGCACCCGGGACACAATTCGCGCATGGCGGATTCGGTGCGATTTGCAAGAGAAAATGGGCTTGACATTATGACCGCGGGGACCGATCTGCATTATGCGGGGGATGAGGGGCTTTGCGCCACCCGAACCAAAACGCTGCCGTCCAACGAGGCGGAGCTGGTTGCACTCCTTCGCAGTCGCGAGTATCTGGTGGAGATGAGCGGATGCCCGATTTTGCCGTATGCAAGCTTCTGTCAATAATCAGCGCACATAAAAATTGCCCCAATGGATGCCTTGCGGGATATCGCAGGCACTCATTGGGGCGTTATTTTTTGTGTAAACTTTATTCAAGAACCTTTTGAATATCAGCCGCACAAACATCGCGTGGGAGAATATCCTGCTTTACCGCCAGTGCGGCTGCCACGCCTGCCGCCTCGCCGATGCCGCAGCAGATGGGCATGACACGGAAATTGGAATGGGCAATGTGTGTGCCGGAGATGTTGCGCCCAGACAGAAGAAGTCCGTCAATCTTTTCGGGAATCAGGCAGCCGTAAGGGATGGTATAGCCCTTGGACTGCTTCCATTGATGCTGAACGCCCGTCTTGTCAAGACCGGATCCCGTCAGATTGTGCACGTCAAAGTTGAAGTGCGCGCCGCGAACCACCCAATCATCGAATACACGCGCGGTGAGGATATCCTCCTCGCAGAGGGAATATAAGCCTTTGAAATGGCGAGTTTCGCGCACGCCCATAAGCGAAGCTGCGCTAATGATGAAGCAGTTTTCAAAGCCGGGCACAAATTCGCGCAGATAGGCGATAATGGCAGGCATCTGCTTGCGTGCGGTGATCTCCGCCTTCGTTAGGTCCTCCGCCTTGGTGCCGTCGATTTCGGTGGCGTTGGTCATGTTGAGCGTGACGATGCCGGGCAAAGTGGTGGGATATGCCAAAAGATGTCCCGCAGGGTAGGGGATATGCTGCTTTGCCAGCTCTTGAAGCTCGCCGCGCTCGGTCTGATGCTTACTTTCGAAGGAACGGAGCAGTACGGCGCGGGACATATCCACACCCGCGACCTTGAACATCAGCGTGCAGGGCTGCATTCTGCCGTCGGTTTCGCGCCCCTTGAAGAATTCCGCGCCGGCGAATGCCGCCACATCGCCGTCACCGGTGCCGTCAACCACAGTCTTTGCCGTGAAGATGCGGCGTCCCGATTTTGATTCGGTGATCAGACCCGTAACGCGGTCTCCGTCCATGATAACGCCTGCAACGAAGGTATAGAAAAGCATGGTTACGCCGGCTTCCTCCAACATTTCCATGTATACGCTTTTTAGCAGTTCGGGGTCGATCTGCGGAACGATGACGCCATGCTTGGGGCCTTCCACCTTTTCTGCATGACGTGTAAGGATCTCGGTATAAAGCTTGGACTGCACGGTGCCCGTCCAATGACTCATCATGCCCGATGTCGAAATGCCGCCGGGGCAGTTGTTCCATTCAATAAGCAGTGTTTTTGCGCCCATTCTGCCTGCCATGATGGCGGCAGAAACGCCTGCGGGGCCGCTGCCCGCAACAATGACATCGTATTCGCCGACGATGGGAAGCTCGCGAGCTGCTTCAAGAATCGTTTTCATAAAACATACCGTAGCTTTTGCGTTGCAAAAGCGTCCTTTCTTTTTTGAAAAAATGATCGGATGCGATGGTATCAAGATGTTTGCATATTTTAGTTTTTTACTGGAATTTTTTGCGGATCACTTGCAAATTTTTTGATTATATTGTATAATACTTGATAGAGAAAGTCAATGCTTATCTTGAGCGATTATTTGTCAATTTTGAGCAGATTGGGGAGGAATCGTATGGAACACAGATTGGAGAAGCTGACAGCGGGCATCTCGGGGCGTAGGATGATGCTTGGTGCCGATTTGGTACACATCGGCACTGCGGTGACAGATGAGCGCATCATCCGCCGCAGGAAGGATTACTGCGTGGACGCATTTGTGGTGAGTTGGATCCTGACGGGAGAGGGCTCTTTTGAAGAAGGTGGAGAACGCTACGCTTTGAAAGATGGCTGCGTTTGCATCCGCCGTCCCGATCGCGATTATACGATGGAGCTGCTGACCGGAAAAAGCGCGCGTCTGTTCATCAACCTTCCCGAGGAAATCTATTACGCTATTTGCAAGCTGGTCCCCGAATTGTCGGAGGTCCCGTCCGTGCGAGCTATGCCCTTCCATGCCATGCTTTGGGATGATTTTATGAGACTGTATCATGATTTCAACCGTGTGGATACGGAACGGTTTTATACGATGCTTCCTGACATTATCCATTATATTTGTGATATTACGGGCATTCATAGCGATCGCGTGAGACAGCCGCTTTTGCGTGCCAGACGACTATTAGAGGATGTGTCGTCCACGCTGACCATGGAGGAGATCGCCGAGCGTTCGGGGATGAATTATCACACCATGCGCCGCACATTTGCGGAGCAGTACGGCATTTCTCCCGGAAAATTCCGTACCAACAAGCGGATGGAGGCGGCACGGCGGCTCTTGATGCTCGGCGAATCGGTGACGGAAACCGCGGAACAGCTAGGGTATCCCGATATTTACACCTTCACCCACCGCTTCAAAACGGAACATGGCATTGCCCCACAGCATTTTCTCCGTTCGGTGCGTGATGGTGAAGCGGGAAGGGAATAGCGTGTACTGTAAAATAAACAAAGCGCTTCGCGTATGCGAAGCGCTCTTTGCTATGTCGTTGTTAGCTATTATGCGAGAGTTTCTTTCATTTCATCGAGGACGCCAAGATCCCACAGAAGGCGGGAGAGCACATATTTGTCGCGGATGTCCTTGGTTGCTTCCAATGTGTCGCCAAGACGATCACCGAGCCCGATCTCATCGGCACTTAACGGTGCGCCGATGGTACGAAGAACATCCTCCACAAACTCGATTTCGGGAAGCTCCGCGTCGATGATCGCGCAGATTTCTTCCCAATGGGACAGGATCACATCAAGTCGCGCCGCGTGCTTCTGAAGATCATATTTGCCGTCCTTTTCTTCGGCGGCGATCATTTTTTCTGCGCCGGTGCCCACATATTCGCGAAGCAGCGCAAACAGCGCCTCCTTGTCATAAGCGGCGGCAAATGCCAGTGCCTGCTTGCGGTCAGGCGTGATTTTGCGAAGATTTTTGAACAGGCGCAATCCGATGAGCGTGGCAACGCCGCATTGGATGCCGTGGAAATCTTCAAAGGTGCCGAACGCCGCAGAACGCATGTCCCAAATGTGAGAGATGGAATGCTCGATTCCCGATGCGGGGCGGCTGAGCCCTGCCCATGTCATGGAAATACCCGAAAGAATCAATCCGCGGATCACCGCTTCCACAGCTTTCGGCTCGCGCGCCGCAAGCCCTTTTACGTTGGAAGCGACTTCTCGCAGAGCCTGTCGCACCGACTCCGCCACCGCTTCGCAGTAATATTCGCCTGTAATGATATGCGAAATGTGCCATTCGCAAACGGAAAGATATTTTGCAACCATATCGCCCACACCTGATGCAAGCATGCGTGCGGGCGCGTTTTTCACGATGTCCGTGTCCGCAAGAATGGCAACGGGACAGAGACTGTTAAGGGAAATTTTCAGTCCGCCGAAGGTCATGGACGAGGTCGCCGATGCAAAGCCGTCCATGGAAGGCGCGGTAGCTACGGTGATCATGGGAACCTTCGCCGTGCGCGCCACGATCTTCGCCGTATCGCCGACTACGCCGGATCCCACTGCTACGACAACATCGCAGGTGTGATCGAAGCCCATAATTGCCGAGCCGACGGTGGCTTCGTTGGGCAGGGGGCGTTCGAAGGGAAGGGTATGGCACACCGCGTCCATGGGCGCGAGCAACTCGCCAACCCGCGCGCCCGCCGCGGCATGTGTGGAAAGATCATCGAGAACAAACGGCTTTTTGCCGTATTTTTTCACCAGCGCGGGCAATTCACGGAGCACGCCTTCTCCGATGAGAATATCGCGCACGTCTGCTCTGTGGATTTTGCCGCAGGAGCAGACGGTTTCCTTGCCGATGGCATTTTCGAGAGTGAGAGTCATTGTAATCACCATAGCTTTCGCCTGACGAAAGCTTCCTTAAATGTATAAATATCATTTGCAAGATAGTTTGATCGCGTGGGTGTCGCAAACCGACAGATATATTCTACCACAATGGGATGGATTTGTCAATAGACAGCACGCTTGACGGTGCTATTCTATGGCGACACCGAAGCAGTATGCATGATGAAGGGTGATTTTTTGGAAAAAAGGGCTTGACAAATTGCTGTGGTTATGGTATAATACTACTGTTGCCGCGAAAGCGGTCAATCGGGGTGTGGCTCAGCTTGGTAGAGCGCTTGGTTCGGGACCAAGAGGTCGGGTGTTCGAATCACCTCACTCCGACCAAAAC
>JAZTWJ010000022.1:0-17154 GCA_045635785.1 Candidatus Flemingiibacterium sp. | reverse complement strand
GTAGATCTCCGAGCCGGGGAATACGAAGCCTCTTGTTTTGCAGAGTGCAACGATTTTGTCCATTGTCTTTTCTGTGTTTTTCATTTATATGTCCTTTCTTCCCGACCGGTTGCCGGGACAAAAATTTTGACGAGGTTTCAGCTTACTGATAGCTGTCGAAAATATCCAGCGCAGACTGTACGGACGGCTCAAAATATGCAATGCCGTCGTAGGATTTGATCGAGCCGGGGTATGTAACCGTGACCGCTTCAAATTTGGAGTAAGCGAAGATGAGATCAAGATTATTGACAAGATCATCTGCGGTGAAATTGGTCTGCACCTGTTCAGAGAGTATCCCATAAAGCTCGGGCGCTTTTGCCAGATAGGTAACGTTGGTAAATTTTGCAAGGATCGCCTGGATAAAGGAGATCGCGGTATTCATACGACCGGTGGTGCCGTTTTTGTAGCCTGCATAACGAAGCAGCTGCATTGCCTTATCGCCATCCAGATCGACGGTTCCTTTTTGAAGGTCGATCTTGAGATTTTGAGCGGGATCCTCATAGGACATATCCTCGGGGATATAGTATTTCAAGCCGCCCAGAGTATCCACGCACTCGGCAAGCGCACCGACATGCAAAATCGCGTGATAATCAATATCAAGACCTGTCAAACCAGAAACCTTACCGCAGAGAAAATCTATGTCTTTTTCCGACAGTACATCGCCAAGCTGCATATTGTTGCCGTCCACGAGCACACGGGCGGTGCGGGGCAGAGAGCAGAATACAAACTTGCGATTTTCTTTATCTACACGAAGAAGAAGCAGGGTATCCGCGCCCCATCTGCGGGAACGCTTGTCGGGGAATCCGTCGCCCGTCCATGTATCTTCATAATCGTAGTCGTCAAAAATCTCCGGCTGATAGTCGGTGCCAATGAGAAGGACGTTGAATGTATCGCCGTTCAAATTTTCAATTGTGACATTGGGTGTGCCTGGTTGAGAAGGCGAATCCGTGTCCTCGGGGCGTACAAGCTCGATCTCCTTGGTCTCCGAGCTCTCGGCAGATATCGCTACCGAAAGGGTATCCATGACAAATTCTACAATAAAATATGCCATGACGCCGAAGATGAGAATGGAGATGAGAAACGTGAGGGCGAAATTTCGTAAAGCAGAAAGCATCATGCCCCTCCTTTCGATTGATATACCTTAATATTATAACATATTTTACACATAAATGCAAGAGCTTTTCTTTAACTTATTCGAAAACCTCGAGAAAATACGCTTAATCAAAATTGTGCTCACCGCAGAAAAGCGGGACACCGCTCTTTCTATCCACCACCGCGAATGCAAAGGGATGATTGAAGTCGATCACGCGGATTTCTTGCTCGGGCATGAAAGAGGTTGGAGCCATGGTCACGACCGTAGCTGCCGCCGCTTCGGTGCCTTCTTCATCAATGCGGATGGTCGCATTTTGAAGCACATCGGAGATGTAAAGCGATTCATCCGCACTCATTTTGCTGAAATCGGCAAGGCTCTGATCAAAGGCGGCTTTGATGCCCATATTTTTCAAAATATCGTTCAGCTGCAGGGAAGCATCATGCTTGAAAATTGGCAGATACAGCTTGACATTTTCAGACTTTGCCTTTTGTGCGAGCGCAGCAAAACCACCGTTTTCAGCCGCAAATGCGGTTGCTGAGGATGCGGGCTGTGTGGAATCGTTGTTCATCAATGCTACAAATACCAAATTTTCGTCCGAATATGGAAGTACGACACCCGTAAAGCTTCCTTCCTCAATGATAAGCTGATGCTTATTTGCATAGAGATAATCCGCGATGGATATGCCGCCGTCAAAGTTTGTGAATTTGCGCCCCTTGATCGTGTCATCCTTGCTGAATTCCGACATCCAGGTTGCATCCATGGAGATTGCGTTTATAAGAAGTGTGCGCGCATCGGCGAGTGCATCTTTTTGAATCATGTCGCGAATCTTGCCGTCGGTTTTGTCCTCAATCCAGCGATTCACCCGATCTGCCGCGTCAGACAGCTTGGTACTGAAAACATCGGAGAGATATTTGCCGCTCACGGTGTCCAGCCAAGCTTTTTCTGCGGTAAAGCCTTCGTCAAGCCAGACGGAATTTGCGATTTTCAGATCCGTTTCGGTTAAAGACGAAAGATGAGAGAGCAGCGCATAGATCCCGTCGGGATCGCATTTGCCAAGAACGGATTCAAGCTCCGCTTTTGTATCGCCAAAAGCACCTTCTGCTGCCATCGAGAGCGCAAGATAGGCGGACAATGGCGAATGAATGGTATTCTTGTGAGAATTGCCATCAGATGCAGCCACAGCAAAGGCGTTGCAGAAATTCAAAAGGGAAGTGTTCTCCGCAGCAGATGCGGCGGCATCGCGAGATGCCTTGCCCGCCTTAGAAATGACAGGCGTACCACAGGATGTACACGCGAGAAGGGTTGCAAGCAGTACGGTGAAAATCTTTTTCAACATAGGAGCCTCCGTAGAATGATTAAAAATATGACAATAAAGTATGATATGTCATTAGACGAAATTGGTGCGAAAATGTTCCATAAGTGCAGATTTGTTTACAATTGAAGTGCGGTGGATCAAGAGAGAACCGCCCTTTATTTGCACACACAATTATACAAAATGCAAATTTTGTATAATTAAGGGAAGGAATGTGCGCAAAATTTTAGAAGAGTCCCCCGAATCCCGAATCGTGAGTATTTCTGCGAACGGCATGGCGTTTGTATTGAATACTATGGTTGGTAATTTATATGTGCGTGCGTATGCCGTCACTGCGCGAAGCTTCTGCGTCGTCCTCCGGCTGATTTTATGATTCCGCGCTCTGTGGTTACTCCACACACTTTATTTTCAAAGCTATGTACGGTTGATTGTATCGGAACAACGCTTCAACGGTAAAAATGCCCCCAAAACAGCAAAAAACCTCGATTATCTCGAGGTTTTTTGTGGCCATATCTTTTTTATAGCCGCTTTATGGTGCGAGAAACGGGACTTGAACCCGTACAGTGTGAACTACACGCCCCTCAAACGTGCGCGTCTGCCAGTTCCGCCACTCTCGCATATATTGAGGAAATGCTATGCATTTCCTCTCAACATTGTTATTATATCACATTTATATGCGTTTGTCAAGGGGGTTTGCAAATATTCTAAAAAATGCAAAAAATCAGTTATTCGCCGATAAATTCGCGTAGAACCGAATCTTTTGGCACCATATCGGGCGAGATCGTCTCTAATTTTTCCAGCTTTTCGCTGATCTCCAGCGCTTTTGGGAAATACATCCCTTCTTTAACCAAGCCAAGCACAGGCGGAAGGATGGTTTTCATCAGGCAGATTTCATAAGGCATCGTGGAATTGATGCGTATATCCACGCTGTCCACATGAGGCAAAATTGCGCGATCCTCATTCTGCGCCACGGAACGCCAAAGCATAAAGGTGAATTCGGGATGCGCGCCGCGGAATTTGTAATCGCGTATCAGACGGCGCATCAGTCGAAGATCGCGCTTCCCAAAATACACGTCGCCCATCTCTAAATCATCCTCAATCGATACATGCACCGACCGATAATCCTTGCCGAAAAGCGCGGTCACTTCAGGATAAATTGCCTGTATGCCCTCGAAGATGAATACGCTGTTTTCATCGGAATCCACCGTTTCAAAATGGGTGCAACAGCCTTCCGTGAAGCTGAAGATCGGCAGCTCGGTGGGATCACCCCGCAATATGGATGCGGTGCGATCCGAAAGCAGTTCAAGATCGATCGCATTCACCGAATCGTAGTCAATGCTCTGCCCCGCTGCCGACGCGATTTCGTTCAGCACGTCTCTTGACTTGAAGAAATTGTCAATGGAAACCATGTGGACATTGGCACCGTGCGCTTCCAGCTCGGCGGTGATTTTCTTGGCGGTTGTGGTTTTTCCGGAGCAGGTGGGACCGCTCAGCGCAATGATTTTGATACCGCTTTGTGCAAGCTCCATCGAAACCTCATCCAAGCGATTTTCAAAACGATCCTCGCATTCTTTGATGAATGCCGCTTTTTGGTTTTCTGTTTGCAGTTTGGTCGTGATTTCAGCCATTCAATATCTCCTTATCGTTTGCAAAAAAGGCGTCACAGCGCGAAAATTTTTCCCGCATGACCGCATCGCTGTCCTGACGCAGATATTCATAGGGATATTTGGGTTCAAAAATGCGATCAATGTGCTTTTTGCCTTGCTCATCCACGCGGACGAGCTTTGTTACAGCGCCTGCACCCACTGCAAAAATGGTGTGCAATTCTTCCATCATCAGCACATTGTAAAGTCCCTCGGTTCCCTTCTTCGCATAGCCCACATTTTCGAGATTGCCCACCGTATTTTTCTGACGGTAAATATAGTAGGGGCGATACCCCGCATTGCCCAGCGTAACCTGCGAATAATCCACAGCTTTGACGGTTTCATCCGCCGATCGATTGTAAATTTCCGTATCCAGCCGCAGGATCTCCGCCGATTTTTTCACACAGAAGGTATGCACCGTGATATTTTCGGGTTCAAGAGCGATCACCTCGTCCAACGAACGGGAGAAGCCCTTATAGTGATCGCCGGGCAAACCTGCGATCAGGTCGGTGTTGATCTGCGGAATGCCCACTTCCCTTGCCATTTCGTAGGCGGAGAGAAATTGCTTCACCGTATGGTGGCGTCCGATGCCGCGCAGGATAGCATCGTTCATCGTCTGCGGATTGATGGATATGCGTGTGACACCCATGGATGCGGCGGTATTCAGCTTTTGACGGGTGATGGTATCGGGTCTTCCCGCCTCCAGTGTGAATTCCTGCAAGCGATGGCTCGCAAGCTCCTTGTTGAGGGTTTCAAGCAAGGTGTAAAGCTGCCACTCATCCAGCGTTGTAGGCGTTCCGCCGCCGATGTATACGGTTAATATTTTGAACTTTCTTTCTTTAATATATGCAAGAAGCGCGCTTAAATCCACACATAATCTTTCAAGATAGTCGGGAATGAGAGCGATCAGCTTTTTCGTTGCATAGGATACAAAGGAGCAATAGGAGCATCTGGATGGGCAAAACGGTATGGATATGTAAATGGAGCAGGTTCTTGCATTCGGATCATTTGCCATGCGTGCGATGCGTTGCTCCGCTTTGGCAATATCCACCGCCAACGCCGCTTTTTTCGGTGTGACGAGATATTCCTTTCGCAGAATATCGCGCACCTTTGCGGGGGTGTAAAGGCGAACGCCGTCTTCATTCTGCATCAGAAGCTCCGATGCGAACTTTGCCGGGCGAATGCCTGTGAGAATGCCCCAAGCCGGACGGCATCCGAACAGCTTCATGCCTGCTTCGATGGCGGCGCGCCCTGCGGCGGCTCGCGCACATCTCTGTGCGATGCCGAGCTTGCTTTTATCCATCCGCTGTAAATTGGTGGGCGTGGCGATGCAGACTGCATCGGCGGATTCTCCGTCGCTGACAAAACGACAGGTCACGCTGACCGATTCTCCGTCATCCGTGCGGGTGAATTCCGCTTGCTGTGCCGCCGTGTCATCCTCGCCCTCAGAGAATGTTGCACCGGGGAAAAACAGCATGCACAGCGTCTGCATATAGTATTTGTTGAGATCGCCGTTGATTTTCAGATACATGAGAATTTCCTCTTTTTCATCGTGATCGGTGCTATTTTCGCAGCACCGTGCTATCCATGTCGATGGTAACGGGGCCATCTGCGATGAGGTTTATAAACATTTCCGCGCCAAATTTTCCCGTCTCTGTGGGAATGCCTCTCTCGCGTAGTGCCGTGGCAAAGGCTTCGTATAGCATATTCGCGCGCTCGGGCACTTCCGCGCCGAAATAATCGGGGCGATTGCCCTTCTTATAGTCAGCGGCGAGGGTGAAGTTGGAAACAACCAACGCTTCGCCGCCGATGTCCTTAATCGAAAGATTGAGTCGCCCCTCCGAATCGTCGAAGATACGGAGCTTTGAAATTTTTTCAGCGAGCAGCGTGACATCTTGTTCGTCATCGCCCTTCATCACGCCAAGTAAAATCAGAAAGCCTTTATCACATTTGCCGACGATTTTGTTATCCACAATAACGGAGGCGCTTTTGCAGCGCTGAATGATTGCTTTCATTTCATTTCCTCTTTCTGTATAGTATCACGCAAAGCCGCGAGTGACATCAAGCACGCCGTCAATACCCTTGATTCGTGAAACAATGGAATTTATATGGTCGGTATTGCGGCAGGAAATGCCCAAATTCAGCAGCATGGTGTCGCCTTGACACTTTTGCGAATTGATGGAATTGATGGATACGCGCATATCGGCAAGCGCCGACGAAATCGTGGCAAGCAGTCCCAGCGTGTCGCTTGCATGGACCTGAATGAATGCCTCATATATAGCATTCTTTTCGGAGCCTGCCCTTGCTTCCCACCATGCGGAGACGAAGCGTGTGCGATCCTCCGCGCGCTGCATGCCGGCTTTTACATTCGGGCAGTCCGTCTTGTGGATGGAAACGCCAAAGCCCTTGGTGATGAATCCCACCACGCTGTCGCCGGGAAGCGGATTGCAGCACCGTGCAAATTTCACAGCACAGCCTTGTGCACCGTCGATGACGATGCCGCCGGCACGGTGTTGTGTAGACTTCTCTGCCGGTTTGGGCTGTACGGGGATTTCCAAGACCTTTTCCGGTGCAGAGGATTGGATCAACCGTTCAAATTCGTCACGAAGCTTGCTCTGCAGCTTTGCGGCAGATAAACCGCCGTAACCCACGGTGTTGTACAGATCGTCAGCGGTTTTGATGCCGATGCGTAATGCCACCGCACCCGCGATCTCATCGCACTGTGCATCGGTGAAGCTGCGCCCGTTTTTGCGAAGCTCACGCTCAATCTCTGCCTTTCCGACAAGGATGTTCTCTGCCCGCTTTTCTTTTTTGAACCATTGGCGGATCTTATTGCGCGCCTCGCCGGTTTTGACGATCTTCAGCCAATCGCGGGAAGGACCGCGGGATGAACCGGAAGTGATGATCTCCACGATGTCGCCATTCTTTGGCGAGCTGTCGATGGTGGCGATCGCGCCGTTGATTTTTGCGCCCACCATCTTGTTGCCGATAGCAGAATGGATGGCGTAGGCGAAGTCGATCAGCGTCGCCCCCTGCGGCAGTACGATGACATCACCCTTAGGTGTAAAGACGAAAGTCTCGTCATGGAACATGTCAATTTTCAGGGTACGCATAAACTCGTCGGGATCGCGCTCCACATCGGAGTCCAACAGCTTGGCAACCCATTGCAGCTTATCGTCGATCTCCTCGCGAGCGTCTGCGCCCGATTTGTATTTCCAGTGTGCACAGATACCGTATTCCGCCACATGATGCATATCCCATGTTCGGATCTGCACTTCAAAGGGGATGCCGTCGCGACCGATGACCGTCGTGTGCAGCGAACGGTACATATTGGGCTTTGGTGTCGAGATGTAATCCTTGAAGCGGCCCGGCACGGACTTGTATATTTCGTGGATAATACCAAGCACCGTATAGCATTCAAGCTCCGTGTCCACGATGATACGAATGGCATAAAAGTCGTAGATCTCATCAAAGCTCTTATTCTGATTATACATCTTTTTATAGATGGAATAGGTGGATTTGACGCGGCCTTCCAGCGTGAATTTGATGGAATATTCGGCAAGCTTTGATGTGACGCTTTCTTTTGTGGTTTCGATGAAATTTCTGCCTGCGCCGTACTTTTTGTCTATGTCGCGCTGAACCTCCTCAAATCCGATGGGATCGAGGAAGGAGAGGGCGTGCCTCTCAAGCTCCTGCTTGATGCGCTGCATACCGAGACGGTGCGCCAAAGGCGCATAGACGTGCATGGTTTCCAGCGCTGTAATGCGGCGCTTGTGCTCGGGTTTGGCATCGAGAGTACGCATATTGTGCAGACGGTCGCAGAGCTTGATGAAAATGACGCGGATATCCTTGGACATGGCAAGGAACATTTTACGCAGATTTTCGATTTCTGCTTCCTCTTTATCTTCAATCTTGAGCTGTACCAGCTTTGTGAGGCCGTCAACAAGCATGGCAACATCATCGCCAAAATCCCGACGGATGCTTTCACAGTCGATCTGCTCCGCGCAATCCTCTACCGTATCGTGGAGCAATGCCGCACAGATGGAATCGGTGTCAAGCTCCAGACCCGCCACGATCTCTGCCACGGCGATCGGGTGCGAGATGTAAGGCTCGCCGCTGATGCGGAACTGCCCCGCATGCAGATCTTTTGCCACGAGAAAAGCACGCTTGATCTTCTCAATGTCGTAGTTTTTTCCTGTACCGAGCAGTGCCGCAATCAGATTCTGAATCGGCTCATAAACATCGGTTTTGTCGTATTCTTCCATATTACGAGCTATAACTTGCAAAGCAAGTTTTCCTTTCTATGCAACGTCTTGCATCGCATTAGAATATATTGAGATCCAAGTACTTCCCTTTTTGCGCCGTTTGTCAACTGCGGCGCATGAGGGCGGTATAGATGGACGAATTTTCCAGAGGAATTTTTCCCTTGACGGGTAAAAGTGCGATTTCTGTTGTGATGCCGCGCCGTATGCGGATAAATCCAAGCTCGGCGAAAATATCGAGCATCACATCCACCGTGTTGGTATCAAACGAAATTGCCGCCGCCAGATCCTCCGTTTTGCAAAGGATACGGTCGGGACTTGGCATGCTTTTCAGCTTTGTATAGAGTGCGGCAAAATCCTCGCGAATCGGTACCGCACGATGGGAGGCTTCCGAAGGGCGAATATCGCGCACCAAAAGCTGTACTGTCTGTCTGCCGCGAAAATCGTTGATTTCTAAATTATATGCCACGTCCACAAGATCGCCCGCATGATAGGCAAATTCAGCTGTAGGCGTACCAAAAAGCAGCGCGGTGAACTGTGTGCGCGGCTCTGAAGGAGTGCTTGTCGCGCTCAGCGTCAATCGGGTATGCTTGCCGCCAGAAAGCGACGCAATATCCGTGATGACCATATGATCGGTTTCAAAGATGGGCTGGGCGTTTGAGATTCCAAAGGGCTCGAGTAGATATAACTCTTTGGCAAGCCGCAGGGATATTTCGGTCGGCGCAAGCTCGGTGTCGATCGTTGTGATGCGGCAAAGCTCCCTCTCACCGAGGATATGCTCCGCGTGTGCGTTGATTGCACGTCGGAATGCGTCGAGCTTCCCTCTCTCCACCGAAAGACCTGCGGCAAGCTCATGCCCACCGTATTTTGTCAGAATATCCTCGCAGGCGGCGAGGGCTTCCACCAGATTTAATCCGTGGATGGAGCGTCCGGAGCCCTTTCCGATATCATGCTCCGAGCCGCCCTCCTGCCCCTCAAAGGAGACAAGAATGGACGGAAGATTGTATTTTTCTGTCAGTCGGGAGCAGACGATGCCAATGACGCCGTGATGCCAATGATCATCCGCCAGAACGATCACGCGATCATCGGGGCGGCATTGCTCGAGGAGCTTTTTCTCCGCATCTTCGATGATGGAATTTTCCTCCGCTTGACGGCGGCGGTTGGTTTCGCAAAGTTCAATGGCGATCTGATTGGCGCGGACGGGATCCTCGGTCAGAAAAAGCTCCACCGCAAAGGATGCGGAGGAAATGCGGCCCGCCGCATTGATGCGCGGCGCAAGGGTGAATCCCACACCGGAGGAGGTGATCTTCTTTCGAATCTCTGCGCCATCCTGATCGGTGACGATCAGCCCCGATGCGCGCATGAGCGCCGTAATTCCAATGGCGTTTGTGTTTTCAAGAAGCTTTAGTCCGTAGCTGACAATAATGCGATTTTCGTCGGTGAGAGGCATGACGTCAGCGATGGTACCGATGGCGACCAGCTCACCGAAATTTGTTGCGGCGAATTTTAATGCATCGTAGAGCGAAGCGGAAGCGAGTTTCATTTCCAATGCACAGATGAGCTTGAATGCGACGCCGCATCCTGCTAACTCTTTGAATGGATAGGGGCAGTCGGGACGTCGAGGATTGACCACAGCCACTGCATCGGGAAGCTCGGCACGGCATTCGTGATGATCTGTAACCACCGTATCGAGAGAAAACTCTTTTGCGGAGGCAATTTCAGCAATGGCGGTGATGCCCGTATCCACGGTGATCATCAGCGTACAGCCAGCTGCTGCAAATCCACGCAGGGCTTCGAGATTTACGCCATATCCTTCGCCGATGCGGTTGGGGATGTAATAACGCACATCGCCGCCCCGCATGCGCAAATAGGAATATAGAATGGTGGTAGAAGTCACACCGTCCACATCATAGTCACCGTATACAACGATCTTTTCATGTCGTTCCAGCGCCGTTTGAATGCGCGCGACGGCTTTGTGCATGTCTGCCATGAGAAATGGGTCGTGAAGCAAGGCGGTTTCCTTGCCGATGAAGGCAGTTGCCGCGGCGGCATCGGTAAAGCCGCGACCGGCAAGCAGACGTGCCATCGCATGTGTTAAGCCGAGCTCACGCGCCAAGACTCCGATGTCGCAGTCGGGCAGCTCCGCACGTTGCCAAATCCTCGTTTTGGATGCGTATTTTAACAAAGTTAAACCTTGACCTGAAAAGCAGGTCTTCCTTTCATACAGGGGGACGGGAAATCAGGAAAGAATTTGTGTGATGCGCACATCGAGCCGCTTGGAAGCGGTTTTGTTCAGCGTGAAGTACACAATGACAAATGCCAGCACAAAGCATGTCAGCGCGCCGGCATAAGCCGCGGATTCGGCGAAAATCGAACCGATAAAATAGCCGATAATGCCGCATATCAGCGGAAACAGAAACACAGCCGCCGCATACAGGATAACGATATTGGCTTCGGTTTCCACCGTCACGCGATCGCCCACCTTGGCACCGATGCTGTTTTCCGCGCGCGCAGTGACTTTTTTTCCACTGCCGAAGCTGATGCAGGCAGAACAGCTTCCCTCCGCCTTGGCATGACAGCCCTCGCAGGCAGACTCACGGGAAACCTCCACGATGGCATGCGTCGGGAGCACTTCGCGAACGATTCCGATCTGGCGCATTCTTTCTTCCTCCATAGTTTATTATTAAATTTTAGTATAACACAGTCCGCGCGAAAAATCAACAATATATTTGTAAATTCTGTTCATTTTTTCGTAAGATACTTCCCTCTCACCATCGTTTTTTGCGCTTACAAATTTGCAAAAAAACGCTTATGGCACACGTTCTGTGCATCACAAGCGTTTTTATGGCGGTTCTATGATTCAAATAGCGAGCAAACGGCGCTTGAAAAGCGCGGCATCCACCTTTGTAATTAGCGTCACGTTGCAATTTTCGACAGCGGGGACGGCTTCATATATTCTGTCCTTGCGGTAAAAAATGACCTGTCCGTAGGTGGGACCGTCATTGATACAGCAGTAGCAATGGCAATCCACATAATCTAATATAAAATCATCCCAAATCGCGGCGGCGATAGCGACTGCATCGGGCAACTCCGTCTGATACAGTCCGCGCGTTTCGCGGTTGAATTGCAGAAGCTTTCTTGTGACTTTTTCAAGAAATTGTCCCGATTTGGAGCCGCACGCCAATGCGGCGAGGTCATCCTTGTTCAGCGCGATGTCTCCCATGCACATATCAAAACCTGCGATAGTGATGGGTAGTCCGCTGTCAAGCATGATTCCGTATGCCTCCGCATCAATGAAAACATTAAATTCTGCAACGGGCGTGGCGATCCCATGCCCGAAACCGCAAGTTCCCATAGAATAAATACGCTTGACGCCTGCCATCGCCGTTCTGTCGGTCAGAATCGCAAGGGCAACATTCGTTGCAGGCCCGAGCGTGATGATCTCTACCTCGCCCGGATATTTGCGTACCATGCGTAGGATAAAATCCACCGCGCGCTCATCGGCGGGCTTGCAGGTGGGATGAATGAGATCCATATCTCCCATACCGTCCTTTCCGTGGACGCTGATGGTTGGTTGTCTTTCACGCACGAGAGGGCGCTCCGCGCCGAGATATACAGGAGCATCACAGCCGCATACTTCAAGCGTCATCAGAGCGTTGTCCGCCGCCTGATGCAGTCCCACATTGCCCGTGACAACGGTAACGCCGAGGATCTCAATATCCTTTTGGGATGCCGCAAGCAGAAGCGCGGCGCAATCATCGGATGCGGTATCAGTATCAATGATCCATTTTCTCATAAAGCTCACACGCCTTCAAAAATAGAAGGCTTCCCTTTCGTTGCAGATGATAGTTTTTCTATTACTATTATAGCATGTTTGTGTGAAAATACATCACGGCAGTTGCAGATATTTTGTAAACAATCAAAGAAAAGCTCCCAAGCTTGTCCGATGAAGGACAAAGTTGGGAGCATTTTTATTGAATTACTTGATCTCTACGATCTGAGCTTCATCGCTGAGATAATTGGTCCAAACCTGCATAACATAAGTGTAGCCGAAGATGATGAATTCTTCTGCACCGTTGGGAACGATCTGATCGTACCCTCTCATGAAGCCGGAATAACCGTGCTCGCATTTGTAAATGAAGTCGTTGATACCAATCTTCATTCTGGCCTTGAAGGAATTAGCCTTCGAGCCTTCCTGCCAGTACCCGAGCGCCTGGATAGTAGCTCTGGTGGTGATGCTGTTTCTGATACCGTCAAATACATACTTCAAGCTGGTACGAATGCCATTGCCCGGCACATCGGGACGTCCGCCATCGGTTGCCAAGAACTCAAAGCAGATACCGAATCTGTCGTGCCAAGGAGAGATGGTTCCATCCATGATGAAGCCTCTTTTCTTATGTGTATTTGCATCATAAACATTGCCGTCCTTGCCGATATAGCCGTATTCGGTGGAATTGCCAATCTTATGACAATACATTTTCTGCGACAGAGCTTCGTGGATGGTGAAGGGCTCGTAAGGAAGCTCCGTTTTGGTGAGCTGATCCAAATAGGTAAAAGGCATACGAACACCCTTGCTGTTGATAGTTCCGCCGGCAACGTCCGTGCCGCCGTTCATCATCAGCTCCTTGCCAGCACGAGTCAAGGTGTGCTTCAGCTGAACAAAACCGTATTCTTCGCACTTTGCCATGTATTCATCCCAGTCAAAGTCAGCGAGGATCTTATTGACCGCATCTGCACCGCCGAAATACATATAAGCTGCCAGCATCAAGCCGATATCCGCTTCAATGAAGTTCGGGTTCCAACTCTTGCCGTAATCCATATCCTGAGGCAATGCCTTGCGAGGCTCATTGTGGATATTTGTGGTGAAGTTGCCTGATACAGCGTGCATTTTGACAATGAAGTCAACCTTGTCTTTTTCGAGATCAGTGAGCTGATCCCATACTGCGGGCGTGTGTCTGACAAGGGCGAAAGCGTTCATAACCTGCGCTTCGCACCAAGCGTTAACATTACCTCTTGCCGCGGGCTCATGACCGCCGATCAGAATGTGACGGATCTGCTCAAGCAAACGCTCGGAAACAGTCTTTCCGTCCGTGCTTGCAATGTTGGGATTTTCAAACGACATCAACGCGAGAAGGTATACCGCGGGAGCTCTTTGGATGATGTTGTTGCCTACCCAAGAACCGTGTACGATCTCATTTCCTTCATAGCGCGGAAGATTGAATATCGTGAGCTTTTCCGCAACGGTGGTATCAATGACAGCTTGATCCCAAACGTGCTGCGTCTTTCCTCTTTCAAAAGTCAGACTCATGATTGGAAGTCTCCTTTTAAGCTTAATTACTTAATTTCAACAATCTTAGCGTCGTCGCTGAGGTAGTTGGTCCATACCTGGAAGATGTAGGTATAGCCGAATGCAACCAGCTCCTGGTCGCCGTGGGGGATGATCTGGTCAACGCCCTTCATGAAGCCGGAATAACCGTGCTTTGCCTTGTAAAGGAAGTCGTTTACACCAACGTTCATTCTTGCCTTGTAGGAATCAGCCTTTTCGCCATCTCTCCAGTAGCCGAGAGCCTGCATGGTAGCTCTGGTGGTGATGCTGTTTCTGAGACCATCGAATACATACTTCAAGCTGGTACGGATGCCGTTGCCGTTATGTGCTCCGAATACGCCGCCGTCAGCTGCAAGGAATTCGAAGCAGATACCAAACTGGTCGTGCCACGGAGAAACAGTTCCGTCCATGATGAATCCTCTCTTGAGATTGGTCTTTGCATCATAGATGTTGCCGTCTTCACCGATGTAACCGTAGGTGTTGCGGTCGCCAACCTTGTGGCTGTACATCTTGTGGGAAAGAGCCTCGTGAATGGTGAAGGGATCGTAAGGAAGCTCCTTCTTGGTAAGCTGATCCAGATAGGTAAAGGGCATACGAACACCCTTGCTGTTGATGGTGCCGCCTGCAGCGTCCTTACCGCCGTTCATCATCAGCTCCTTGCCTGCACGAGTCAGGGTGTGCTTGAGGTTTGTGAAGCCGTATTCTTCACATTTTGCCATATATTCATCCCAGTCGAAGTCAGCGAGAATCTTGTTAACTGCATCTGCGCCGCCGAAATACATAAAAGCTCCCAGCATCAAGCCGATGTCGCTCTCGATGAAGTTGGGGTTCCAGCTCTTGCCGTAAAACATATCCTGCGGCAGAGCGATGTGGGGATCATTGTGAAAGTTGGTGGTATAGTTACCGGAAACAGCGTGCATCTTAACAATAAAGTCGATCTTTTCTTTTTCAAGATCGGTCAGCTGATCCCAAACTGCGGGAGTCTGCTTAACAAGAGCAAAGCCGTTCATAAGCTGAGCTTCGCACCAAGCGTTGGTGTTACCTCTTGCTGCCGGCTCATGACCGCCGATCAGAATGTGGCGGATCTGCTCAAGCAGACGGGTGGAAACGGTCTTACCGTCGGTGCTTGCAAGATTGGGGTTCTCGAAGGACATCAGAGCAAGCAGATATACTGCGGGTGCTCTCTTGATGATGTTATTCGCTACCCAAGTGTTATGGATAATAGTATCACCATTGTACTTCGGAAGATTAAAGATCGTGAGCTCCTCCGCAACGGTTATGTCAATGACATCTTGATCCCAAAGATGCATCGTTTTTCCTCTTTCGATGGTAGGTATAGTGGTGTACTGACTCATGATTTTCCGCTCCTTAAATTGTTTTACCGACTGGCGATAGCCGAAAAGATCGGTAAGTAATATTGTGTACAACGATCAAGTCAAGCTCGTCGCCTACAGAAAAATTATAACATATCTTCCCTGAATTGTCAATAGAATTGAAGAAATAGTTCGTGATTCTTCTGACATTTTTTAAGCGTTCAATAACAAAAGCGGATAGCCGTAAAGCTATCCGCTTGGGAACATAAATTATTTTACGATCTGGAATTCAGCAGCGGTATTCTTAGCGTTTACCGTGTTGCCGAAGGGATTGATTCTGACATATCTTGCGCTTACCTTTTCGGAGAAAGCGAAGTATTCCAAAGTCTTGTCAGCTGCTTGCAGCGCAGACTGGCCATCAAATACCTTTGTCCAAGTCTTACCGTCAGCAGAAACTTCGATGTTGAAGATCATCTGACGCTTGTGACAGTTCATCCAAACAATGTTTACACCGGAAATTTCGGTAGCTTCGCCAATGTCAAGCATATACCAAACGCCGGAAGAACCTTCGCATGCCCAATAGGTGCTGATGTTGCCGTCAGCTGCGAGGATCGGAGGATTGGTATCAGCCTCCATGCCGCTTGCAGCGATTGCCTTGATTGCAACAGTACCTTCAGCGGGAGCTGCTTCAACTGCTACCCACTCAACATTGCTGAGGGGATCTTCTTCAACTGCAGGTTCTTCTACTACCGGAGGTACTTCCTCGGTCTGTCTGCCGAGAATGAGAGCTTTGAAGAAGAAGTACAACGGGAGGAATGCTTTAACGATGGGGCCGACTTCTTCTTCTTCTTCTTCTTCAATCGGAACAAAGGAAACGGTAAAATGGTCAATATCAAAGTCGCCCATGGTGCATGTAACGCGAACAGTAACAGTCTCACCAGCGGCTGCTGTGTATGTCCCCATATCGAAATCAGTATACTCAGCGACTCTACCCAAACTGGTTACTACTGCGGAACCTCCGTTAATTTCTGTGTAGCACCCCTTTTGAGATGTACTGTTAGCAAGACCAATGCATACTGCATTCATCGATACAGAGTATTCACCGGCATTCACAGCTACAAATGAAAACGATAATATACCATTCTTTGTCATTCTGCGAATTGTTCCAGCACCATTAGTCTTACATTGAGCATTTTCCGCTGTGGTATCCAATCCTCCAATAGTCAACGGTCCTGTTCCATCATGAACAAACGGACCAGCAGCCGAAAAACTACTAACCATCAAAGTTGTAGCGAGCATGGCGATTGCAAGGACCATGCTTAATACGCGAAGAAATTTTGTGTACATAGTTCGATCTCCTTTTTAATTTTTGCTAATTGGATTTTGAAGCACAATTAACAATGTTTTTTATAGGTGATACCGCATATTAACAGCAAAACCTTAACTAAATTATAACATGTATTTCCTGAAAAGTCAATATAATTGCAAAAATTAGTCATTATGCATTCTGACGAATTGTAACGACATGTTTTGTGCAATTACGACAAAGCTCAAAATGCTGCATCCATAGCAATCTTTTCTGTTACTAACCTTGCTTCATCAGAAGGTTCTTCCCTTCCTAAAATTGCAATAGCGGATAGCATTTTCTGCTATCCGCTATATATACCGAATTACTTCTTGATCTTGATTTCACACATGGTATTGTGATCGGTAACCGTATTGCCCTTTCCGTTGATTCTGACATATCTTGCCTTTTCCGTGCTTGTGAAAGCCCAGTCCTCAAAGGTGTAGTTCGGTACGATTGCCGATTGTCCTTCAAATACCTTTGTCCACTTGGAGCCATCCTCGGAAACTTCGATATTGAAGGTCACCTGGCGTTTGTTGGAATGCATCCACATGATGGACGCGCCGGATACTTCGGTGACTTCGCCAAGGTCGAACATAATCCAAACGCCCTCATAACCCTGATGTGCCCAATAGGTCTTCTGATTGCCGTCAACGCAGTTTTTCGGTTCTGCAGGTGCCTCGAAGCCAACTGCTGTTACCGCCTTGATCGGCACATAGCCAGACGCTGCGTTCTGCGTTACCTTAGTCCAATCAAGTGCATCAATGGAGTTGTCTGAAACAAGGACTCTGTTGGTATCCTTGTTCCAGTCGAGCTTTGCA
>JAZTWJ010000021.1:0-3527 GCA_045635785.1 Candidatus Flemingiibacterium sp. | reverse complement strand
GTCCTGTTCATGGGCGACTACGCTTCCGCGGCACCGTGGAATGAAAGCTCCGTACGCGGCGTGAAGCGCTTCCTCGACCGTGTGGCAGGCCTTGCTGACATGGTCAAGGGCGAAGGCGTCACCGCGAAGCTGGAATCCGCTTTCCATAAGACCGTCAAGAAGGTTTCCACCGACATTGAGGAGATGAAGTTCAACACCGCGGTTGCGGCAATGATGAGCCTCATCAACGAGATCTACGAGGTCGGCTCGCTGACCAAGGATGAGCTGGGCGTCTTCGTGCGCATGCTCTGCCCGTATGCACCGCATCTCTGCGAGGAGATCTGGGAAAGCATCGGCGGCGAGGGTCTGTGCGCAGTTGCTGCATGGCCGGAGTGGGATGAAGCCAAGACGGTTGACTCCACCGTGGAAATCGCGGTACAGGTCAGCGGCAAGCTGAAGTTCACCAAGGAGATCCCGCTGAACACGCCGAAGGACGACGCGATTGCACTGGTCAAGGCTGACGAGCGCATGGCGCAGTACCTGGACGGCAAGACCATCGTCAAGGAAATCAGCGTTCCCAATAAGATCGTCAATATCGTTGTAAGATAAGATTTCAGACGCAGGAAATGTCCACGGATATTTCCTGCGTTTTTAGGTAAGGAGGGAAGTGTATGAAGCGGATAGCAATATTGCTGTGTCTTGCCATGCTTTTTGCGGCTTCGTGCGGCGGCGGTGAGTCTGAGATGCAGATCATTTCCTGGGGGCCGGTGTTTCATGGCATGACCGAGTCGGAAATCCTTGCGTATTTCGAGCACCGCACCGGGCTGTCCGCCGAGGATTACATGGTGGATTACGGCGGGCTTTATCTGGACGGCGGAACGCCGGTGCTTCTGTTCCGGCGGGATTCCGATGCGCTCCGCGCGGCGAAGGAGCTGCTGCCGGATGATGCGGGGATGCGCATCGAGTCGGTGAAGTATACGGATGCCGAGCTGGAGGCTGTTAACGAATGGCTTCGCGGCTTCTTCCCCTTTCTCGGCGATTTTGTCATGCGTGAGACGAAGCTTGATGAGAGCGGCAACTGCATTGAAATCAGCGTCGAGGTTGGAACGGACATTCCCGCCTTCATGGAGGCACTACTTTCGGCACCGGGCATGCCGGATGTGGACGCAGGAATTTTCTTCATCCGTGAATTTGACCCTGCGGACGAGGTGTATTACATGACGGGACAATGACTGAAAATTTCCCTAAAAAATATCTCGAAAAATTTCAAATATCTCTTGACACCGCCGTGATTTTATAGTATAATATATTGGAGATGAAATCTCGGAGATATGATGGAAATATCTCCTTTCCACTTGCGGAGGGAGGGATTGTAGAATGGCAGAGGTCAGAGTAAAAGAAAATGAATCGCTTGACAGCGCTCTTCGCAGATTTAAGAGACAGTGCGCAAGATCCGGAGTGCTTTCGGAGCTCCGTAAGAGAGAGCATTACGAAAAGCCCAGCGTAAAACGCAAGAAAAAGTCTGAAGCGGCAAGAAAGCGCAAGTCTAAGTAATTAATAATCAACCGCAAGTAAATTTTATGACTCGAATTAAAAGGGAAGATGCAAAAGCATCTTCCCTTTTAATTTTTCCACACTGCTGCGCCCGTGTCAGATGCGGTTTTCCACCGATTGGCGGAGAATTTCACGATTTTGCATCAAATTGAGCCGTTTCTCTTTACTTTTTTTTGAAGGCGTAGTATAATGAGTAGAGTATAAAGCTTTTTTTGCAGGCAATCGTTTTGTTTGCAAGCCAAGCCCCATATGGGCAGAAAGGGTGCTTTCACCGCGGTGAAAGCCATGGTCATCCAGATGAAAAACGGAAAAATCGGTTATGCAGTTGTCGGTCTCGGCATCGGCAAGGCGCATGTTGACGCGGCGGCAGCCTCCCAAAAGTGTGAGCTTGTGGCTGTCTGCGATTTGATTCAAGCGAAGATGGACAAGGTGGTTGCGCGTTACCCCAACACGAAAACCTACCTTTCCTTTGATGAGATGCTGAAGGACAGCGAAATTGACGCCATCAGTATTTGTCTTCCCAGCGCAATGCACGCGGAGTTTGCCGTCAAGGCGATGGAGGCGGGCAAGCATGTGCTGGTGGAAAAGCCCATCGACATTACCGTTGAGGCGGCGCAAAAAATCGAGGAGGCGCGTGTTCGCACGGGTAAAATCGCAGGCGTTATCCATCAAAATCGCAACAATGCGGTGATGAAGCCCATCAAGGAAGCGCTGGATGCGGGCAGACTCGGCAAATTGGTGCTGGCAACCTTCGCGGTGAAATGGTATCGCGACCAACATTATTACGAGGGTTGGCACGGCACATGGGCGATGGACGGCGGCGGATCGCTGATGAATCAGGCGGTGCATACGGTTGATTTGATGCAGTGGCTGTGCGGCGATGTGACGAGTGTGCATTCGACCATGGGTATTTATAATCACGACATCGAAACCGAGGATATGACCGCTTCCGTGATCACCTTCAAAAGCGGTGCGGCGGCGACCTTTGTCAGCACTACCTGCGCATATCCCGGCATCTGCACGGATATTCAGCTTTACGGCACAGGCGGCACTATTGAAGCGGACGCGGATATTTTGAAGCGATGGAAGCTTCGTGACGCGGTTGACGAAGATGAGGAAGAAGAGGAAATGCTGGAGAAATACGGCGGCGGTAACCGTATCGCCGAAAAGAACGATCCCTCGCTTATCACGGGACACGCATCCATGGTTGAAAATATGCTGGATGCCATTATCGAGGGCAAGGATCCGCAAATACTTCCCATGGAAGCCATCAAGAGTGTACGCATTGTCAACGCCATTTACGAGTCGGCAAGGACGGGAAAGACCATTTATTTTGACTAAGCATCGGTACCGACGAAAATTTTGAAAGGAAAGCGCTTCGCTTCTGCGAAGGCAGAGTAAAGATCATGATAAAGAAGATCGGTTTACAGTTATACACGATTCGCAATACCATGGATAAGGCGGAAAATATCCGCGCATCCTTCAAGCGTCTGAAGGAAATGGGCTATGATGTGGCGCAGACCGCCGGTTGCAGCATTCCTTACGAAGAATACGGAAAGATCGCCAAGGAAGAAGGCATCGAAATTTGCGGCACACACGACAGATTTGATCTGATGGTAAACGAAACCGCGCAGGCGATCGAAAATCACAAAATGCTCGGTACCACCAACATGGGCATTGGCGGCTTCCATTCTGTAAAGGGCGTGGCATCCGTCGAGGAGTTCATCGAGAAGGCAAATAAGGTTGCAAATATCATCTACGAAGAAGGCTTCAAGTTCACCTATCACAATCACAGCCATGAGTTCTGCGTGCTTGAAAACGGAAAGACGGTCATGGATATGCTGGTGGAGGGGCTGGATCCTAAAAAGACATCCTTCGTTCTGGATACCTATTGGGTACAGCACGGCGGTGCGGATGTGCGCTATTGGATCGAGAAGTTAGCAGGCAGAATCGACATTCTGCACCTGAAGGATATGGGCAGAGATGCAAACGGA